>QWOR01000368.1 GCA_003669575.1 Planctomycetota bacterium
ATGCCACGGGGATGGTCATCATGCCGGGCGGTGTCGATATGCACTGCCACATCGCCGGGCCCAAGGTCAACGCCGCTCGTAAAATGCGGCCGGAAGAAAAACGCAACGCCCCCAAAATCCACCGCACGCTTCTCCAGCGTTCCGGAACGATCGGCAGCGTGCCGAGTACCTTCGCCACTGGTTACCTGTACGCGGGCCTGGGCTACACCACCGCGTTCGACGCAGCTGTGCCGCCGATCTCGGCCCGGCACGTGCATGAAGAGTTCGAGGATACCCCCATTATCGATAAGGGCTTTTACGTTCTGATGGGGAACAACCACTACATCATGAAGCAGGTCGCGGCGAATGAGCCGCAGCGACTCAAGGCGTATATCGCGTGGTTGCTCAATGCGTCGAAGGGCTTTGCGTGCAAGCTGGTGAATCCCGGCGGGGTCGAGGTCTGGAAGTCGGGCGGGCATAACGTCTCGGGGTTGGACGATATCGTGCAGCGGTTCAATGTGACCGCCCGCCAGATCATTCGCGAGGTCGCGAAAGCCGCCAACGAACTGCATCTGCCACATCCGGTCCATATCCACTGCAACAATCTGGGAATGCCCGGGAACTGGACGACGACACTCGACACGATGAAATCCCTCGAAGGGCATCGTGGCCACCTGACCCACATCCAATTCCACAGCTACGGCGGCCATCCCGATGCCCAGGAGACGTTCTGCTCGAAGGTGCCGGAACTGGTCGAATACTTCAACTCGCATGAAAACCTGACCCTCGACGTGGGGCAGGTGATGTTCGGACCGACGACCTCGATGACGGGGGATGGCCCGCTGGGGTATTACCTGCACAAGATCTTCGGTCGCAAGTGGTTCAGCGCGGATACCGAAATGGAAGCCGGGTGCGGGATTGTCCCGGTCGAGTATCGTGACAAGTCATTCGTGCATGCCCTGCAGTGGGCGATCGGACTCGAATGGTACCTGCTCGCGACCGATCCGTGGCGCATCGCGATGAGTACCGACCACCCGAACGGCGGGTCTTTCCTGGCCTATCCGGAGATCATCGCGCTGCTGATGGATAAGACTCGACGGGACGAGGTCCTGGCCCGCGTCCCGGCCAAGGTGCTGGAGTCGTGCACTCTCAAGGACCTGACCCGCGAGTACACACTCAACGAAATCACGATTATCACGCGGGCCGCTCCGGCCCGGATGCTGGGTCTCAAGCACAAGGGACAGCTCGGTGTCGGAGCCGATGGCGATATCACCATCTACCAGCCACAGCCCGATCTGCAGAAGATGTTCGAACTGCCGAGGTACGTGCTCGTTCGCGGCGAAGTGATCGTCGATGACGGCGAAATCAAAAAGGTCGTCGACGGCCGCCTGCACCACGTCTCCCCGACCTACGACGAGGCCTGCGTTCCTGATATCCAGGATTGGTTTGAGGCCAGCTACTCGATGCAGTTCCGCAACTACCCGGTTTCGCCGAGCTACATGCACCACCCGGTGGTGATCGGGACGAATGAAGTCGTTTAGGTGTTTGCGACACTGGCTCCACAGTTTGCCGGCGAGCCGGAAGCGTCAGCGCCCGGAGTCAGCGTAAGTGGGACTATCACCTTGACGCGAGTTCAAACTTTACCTGTCGCCGCTTCGCGGCTTTCTCTGCGCTTCCGCTGACATTCCTTGGGCGGACGCCCAGGGCGACTGGCCACCTTGAGAGGCTGACGCATCTGCCAGAACTTCTCATTCGCTCTTGTTCGACGAACTCTCCTGATGTCCGCTAACCTGTACGATGAAGCGGCCACGTCACCGAGAGAATCACCATGCAGGAAGCCAAGAACACCCAGCGAGCCCTTGTGAAGATCGGCTACGATGGTCGTGTCCACAAGTTCTTCAAGGCTGATCGGGCTCAGGAGCGGTTCGAGAACGAGTTGATGGTATTGCAGTATCTGGAACGGCGGGGATGTGAGTTCGTGCCGCGGGTGCTGGGGTTCGATCGGGAGACCCTCGAACTGGTGACATCGAACTGTGGAGCTCGCGTCGATCGGATGAACGACGAACGGGTCAAGCAGCTGTTTGATGAGTTGGAGGGCTATGGGGTCCGGCACGAGGATCCGTTCCTGCGGAACATCACCTACCGGGCGACGGACGGGCGGTTCTGTCTGATCGATTTCGAGTTCGCGACGATCCTTGAACCCGATGCTGTCACGGCTCAGGCTCCCGAGTTCGAGGCCGCTGCGCATGCGGCCGATGCCTTCAAAGCAGATTCGACCACGCTGAAGATCAAGTGGTCCGCCGCGACCGATATCGGCAAGTACCGGCCCAACAACGAAGACCAGTTCGTGACGATGGCCTTCAACACCGAGGAGTTCAACTACCTGGCCCGCGAAGGAGATGTTCACATCGGTGACTTCGACTTTGTCTTCGCGGTCAGCGACGGTATGGGGGGCGAGAAGTCGGGCGAGTTCGCCAGCCGCTTCGCCATCGACAATATTACGCGACTTTTATCGCGCCGGTTTTCACTCTCCACGGCTCAAACGCGGGCGGGGATTCATAACTGTCTGGAAGACCTGATCCACGGCATTCATCGACAACTGACCCAGTTGGGCGAGAGCTATGACGGGGCAAAGAACATGGGGGCCACGCTCAGCATGGTCTGGTACGTGCAGGGGTGGTTCTACTTCGGTCACATCGGGGACAGCCGAATTTATTACCTGCCCAAGAGTGGCGGCATGACCCAGATTACCGATGATCATACCTACGTCGGCTGGCTCCGTCGCAAGGGGGAAATCAATGAGCGCGAGGCCCGCTACCATCCTCGCAAGAACGTGCTGGCTCAGTCGCTCGGCTCGGGGAATCAGTTCATCAAGCCACAGATTGGAGAATTGAGCTGTGAGCGCGGCGACCGGATTCTGATCTGCAGCGATGGCGTGATCGATGGCTTGTGGGATCGCGGGATCGAGGAGCTGTTGCGTGAGCCTCCGGAATCACTCATCAGCCTCAACCCCGCTCAGCGGCTTGTTCGCGCTGCCGTCGATGAGTCAGGCCGCGACAACACGACAGCTGTGGTGCTGGAGATTGTGTGAGCTGCAGATTGCGATCGGCCAGCGATCTGACGATTACTGTGTCATTGAATCAGCTCTTCGTTATCATGAGCGCCGCTTAATAATCACGTCGTAATTCCTTTTAAATACCATTGCGGGACTCCGCTTTGGTATAGTCCAGCCGTAATGGCGTGACTCAGGCCGAACCGTAGCACGGACGCTCTCTCCACGAGGATTCGGGGGAAAGATGTATCCGAACGGTGCGTTACCGACCACGTCCGATCTGTTTTCGGATCTGTTTCAGCAGATCATCGATAACACGTCCGCTGTGATCTATGTCAAAGATCGGCATTTCCAGTATCTGCATGTCAATAAGCAGTTTGAGTGGTTCTCCCGCATGTCGCGGTGTGAGATCGTCGGAAACACCGACTTTGAGCTGTTCCCCGCTGAACTGGCTCTCGGTTTCCGCATCAATGATGAACTTGTGCTGCGGACGGGTGAATCGGTGAGGTGTGAAGAAGTGGCCCCGCACGCCGACGGGCCGCATACCTATCTCTCGGTCAAGTTCCCCTTGCGCGATGACTCGGGCGAGATTGTGGCCGTCGCGGGAATCTCAACGGATATCACTGACCGCGTACTGGCCCGGAGGGAGATTGAATCGCTCCGACGGCACTATGAGTCGTTGATGGATTCGGTGGGGGACGGGATTTGCGGTCTGGATACAGAGGGGCGTATTACGTTTGTCAATCCGGCGATGGAACGCCTCCTCGGTTTTTCGGAGGAGGAACTGCTTGGGCAACATCGAGGGATGTTTTTTGTGGATCGCTGCGTGCGCGGGCGGGAATGTCCGGTGAGCGCGGTCCTCAAGGGGGGCGAGTCACAGCAGGTGAGCGATGCCCGGTTCCGTTGTCGCGACGGGACCCATCTTCCAGTCGAATATGTGGCCACCCCACTGCGGGAGGGGGATGCGATACTCGGCGTGGTGATCGCCTTTCGCGATGTTCGAGCCCGTTTGGAGCTCCTGCATTCTGAACAGGAAATGAAGACTGCCCGGGTCGTGCAGATGGCTCTTTATCCCAAGTCGGACCCGGTGGTTCCCGGGTTCGAGATCTCGGGGCTCATGCATCCCAGCTCCCACACGAGCGGGGACTACTATGACTACATCACCTCCGCGGATGGAGCCCTCAACGTGGTGGTCGGCGATGTCAGCGGGCATGGGCTGGGGCCAGCTCTGGAGATGGTGGAGACGCGAGCCTCGCTCCGGACGTTGCTGAGCGATCATGGCGAACTGGAACCGGCCTTCAAGCGGTTGAACATGATCCTTAAGGATGACCTCCCCGAGGGGATGTTTGTTACGCTCTTCGCAGCCAAGATTGATCCGCGAAAACGCGTCTTGAGCTACGCAGCTGCGGGACATCAGGCTCAATTGCTGACTGGCGATGACGAGCTGATTCGACTCGACAGCATGGGGTTGCCTCTCGGGATCGAGTCGGACGTCAGTTACGGATCGTCGCGTGATTTTGAACTGAGTTCGGGTGATCTGATCGTCCTGGCGACTGACGGGATTATGGAGCAGGTCTCGCCCGATCAGGCACCCGGAGTGCGGGGCGAGCTGTTCGGCTGGCAGCGTACGATCGCGTCAGTGCGGAAGAATCGTCATCTGCCAGCGAAGCAGATCCTGGAACATCTCTTCGAGGACGTGCGACAGTTCGCGTGCGGGATTCCGCAGAAAGATGATGTGACGGCGGTGATTATCAAGGTGTTGTAAACGCGGGCCTGGCGACCTTTATCGACGGTTTTGTCCTACTTTTTTCCTTTGGCCCGCTGGTCGGCAAAGAACTGTTGCAGCATCAGCTGGCAGTCGGCTTTCATGACGCCACCCAGGACCTGGCAGCGATGGTTAAGACGGTTGTCGTCCGTGATCGAATAGAGCGTGTGACAGGCTCCTCCTTTGGGATCGGTTGTTCCGTAGACCACGGTCGGGATGCGGGCCTGGACGATGGCTCCCGCGCACATGGGGCAGGGCTCCAGCGTCACGTACAACGTGCAGTCGAGCAGTCGCCATGAATTGCGGGCCGCAGCTGCCTGGGTAATTGCCAACATCTCGGCATGGGCGGTCGGGTCTTTGAGCGTTTCCCGCTGGTTGTATCCCTCACCGATGATGCGTCCGTCGTGAACGATCAGTGCTCCGACAGGAACCTCCTCCTGATCATACGCCATCATTCCCAGTTCGATCGCCCGACGCATGAAGTGTTCGTGAATCGAATGCGGGCTCAGTGGCTCTTCGAAATCAGGATGGGACGAGAAGTCGTCAGAGTGATTGAGCACGGGGGACAGGGCCTTGGAGAACTGGCGGGCGTTTGGGCGGGGAACACGGTTTCTAATACGGTCAGCAGTATAAGCACTCGCCCCAAGGCAATCTCTCGTCGGCCCTCCCGGGAGGCAGATCAGGTCGCAGCACTCGTCAGCTTCAAGTGCTCGGCCAGTGGGTGGTGCTCATCCACATGGGCCTCGACAAGATCCTGAAGTAGTGAGTAGCGATCGACAAAGAGCGGCAGCCAGATATCACTCGAAAGACCGTCCGCGGTGATGCGCAAGTAGCTGAGACCGAAGAGGTTGAACCGTCTGATAGTGCGCATGGAGTTCCAGGGAATCGTCCGGATGAATCCCCAGAAGTTGTAGCAGGCGAGTCCTTCGGGAGAGACGAAGAAGAGATATCGCCGACGCAGGATCTCTATGCTGACGGCGGACAAGATTCCCGTGGTGACTGGAATCACCAGCCCGAGGATCACATAGTTCGTCGTTCCCTGCCAGACGAACCACGCCAGCGCGCCCATCAAAGCCAGAGCGAAAACAGCTCGGAAGGGCTCCTCAAAGCTGATCTGAAACGCCTCCTTGCGGAGCGAAATTCGCAAGTAATCCTCGTCGATCAGGGCCATGAATCGAACACCTTCAACAGGCTGGTCTGGGGGACCGCGTCGTCAGCACCCCACAAATCAAGGCAACCTCAATCCCGGAGCATAGCCATCGAGCCCTCACATGCCCAAGTCCGTCGGCATCGCCTGCTCACCGAGCCGATACGGCAGATGCTCTTCGCCTTCTCCTGGGATGTTCAAGGGTGAGTCGGTTTCTGAGTCGTAAGGTTTTATTTTTAAATGCTTTGCGTAGTGTTTCTGGGGGGTGAGTCCATCGGGATGTCCCCTTTCCAGACCAGCGACAGCTGCTCCAACCTCGGCACCGTACGGAAATTCCTCTTGGTCGATTGGCAACCAGCCGGTATGTTCCGCTGCGCAAGCCGGAAGATCCGGCTCTGGTCAGCCATTTCCCTCGTGCGGTCGTCTGCCGTGAAGCGTGTTTTCGGCATTAGCGTGGTGCTCTCCCTCGTCACTCTGTTTCAATCAGGGTGCATGAGCCGTCGCATTACCGTGCGAACGCAACCTGCCGGGGCTCTGGTGGAAATGAACGGGAAACGCCTGGGACCATCTCCGGTGTCGACCAACTTTACGTATTACGGTGATAACGAGTTCAAAATCTCGGCACCGGGCTACGAGACAGCTGTCGTTCGCCAGCCGACCCCAGCTCCCTGGTACCAGGTTCCGCCGCTCGATTTCATCTCCGACAATTTCCTGCCATTTCGAGTCCGCGACCACCGCGAATACAACTACTCGCTAACGCCTAGAGACCCGCTCCAGGAAATGGATGAACAGGGACTACGCAGCCGCGGCGAGAATTTTCGCTCGCAGTCCCAAAGCGGACCGGTCCTGCCGTAACGATTTCTTGACAGCGACACCTGTATAATTTCTCTAAAAACAAAGTCATTCTGAGGGTGGCAAGCTACAGCCATTGCCTCGCCACCCAACTGCTCAGCGGGATTGACGCGCTGGCGTAAACATTGGTTTCCTTGTGTTGTTCTAAAATCCATCTCAGATGTTAAAACAGGAATCTTGAGAATATGAGGAAATCGATAAAATGCCGGCAATGTCTACCTAGACAACCCATAGCGTCCATGTAACCTGTCTGTCTTGTGAGTCGCCGAATCACGGTGTTCGACAGAGAACTCCTTCCGGCGCGGAAATGTGACTTCACACAGGCGTACCGAAGATCCAGCCAGTGCCAATGTCACTTCCCGTGGACAGAGGGAATGGGGATGTCTCGGTGAACAGGCCGGTTCTCGGCAATCTGTGTCAACCCAATAGATGAGGGGAATCGAATGAACTTGGGATTGAAAATGGTTGCCGCAGCACTGGCGATGAGCGCGTGCGTGGCAGATAGCGCGTTTGCTCGTGGTCGCCATCACGGTTCGAGCGGCAGCTCGGGGTCGTCGGGATCCTCCGGCTCCTCTGGTTCGTCGGGTGCCTACAGCGCTGGCGGATCGAGTGGTTCTTCGGGCTCATCCGGCTCCCACGGTTCCAGTGGCTCGTTCGGCTCATTCCGACTCTTCCGTCATCACGGTTCCAGTGGTTCGCATGGATCGAGCGGCTCCAGCGGCGGATCCTACTCCTCCTACGGTTCAAGTGGCTCCAGTGGATCGTCGGGCAACTACGCTCCGTATTACTACTCGTCGGGTTCCTCGGGATCGAGTGGCTCAAGTGGTTCGTCCGGCTCCTACGGGGGCTACCAGTACTCCAGCGGCTCGTATGGTTCTTACGGGGCCAACGGGGGCGTGAGCTACAGCCCGGCTCCAACCTATCGGGCCGTCGGCGATGTCTTTTCCGCGATCGATGCCCCGGTCGTTCAGCCGATCGCAGCTCCAGCGATTCCCCAGGCCAAGGCCCAGATCGTCTTCAGCGTTCCTTCCGACGCAGTGATTTACCTCGTGGGCAAGAAGACGAAGAGCACCGGCGATGTTCGGACCTTCTCCTCTCCTCTGTTAAACCAGGGGAAGAAGTTTGGTTATCCGATCCGTGTCGAACTGACCCGCGATGGCAAGACCTACACCGCCGAAGGGATGCAGACCGTTCGCGCGGGTGACCGTGTTCAGCTGAAGGTGGAGTTCAACGCAGAGCAGGGTGAACTCTCCCTGGTCCAGACTCCTGGCTCAAAGCCAGTTCTCGGTTTGGAGAAGGTTGCACAGCGTGCGGACAAGCTCGTCAGCCTGAAGTAAGTTCTGATTGACCGAGTCGTAACGGTTTTACATACAGCACGCTGATCGGAATGACCGGTCAGCGTGCTGTTTTTTATTCATCCTGAATCCAATTGCAATCTCTAACGTAGACTCCAGAGACTGGAAGAGACCGGCTGATTGACCGGAACTATCCCGCTTTCCGCCCTCCAGACTCGCCCTGTTCCATGTGTGTTGACCAGCCCCTATCGCCGTCATCTCACGCTGCAGCCAGCGAGGTGCCAGCCCGCACCAGTGGCCTGTGGTGGAAGTGTCTGGTCAGCGTCTGGCTGTGCTACCACTTTGCGGGTCTGATCGTCTCCCCTGCGTCGATCCCGCCCTCGTCACAGCTGATACGGAACTGCTGGCGTTACTGCGGCCCGTATCTGCAGGCTCTGTACATGAATCAGGGGCACCACTTCTTCGCTCCTGATCCTGGTGCCAGCACGCTCGTGTCATACACCGTTGAACGGTCCGACGGGACGAAGATCGAGGGGCAGATCCCCAATCGGAGCATTTCTCCGAGGTTGTTGTATCACCGTCATTTCATGTTGACCGAATCGCTGGCGAATACCGATTCCAATTCCCGGGCTTATTCGCTGCTGGTTCGCTCTCTGGCGAGAGAGCTGTGTGCTGAAAATGGAGGCCAGGCGATTACGCTGACTCGCGTGACACACCTGTTGCCCTCCCCCGAATGGATTCGCGCTGGCGAACGGATTGACGACCCCACTCACTACGAACAGCAGCCACTGGGGCGTTTCGAATGGTCCGACTTTTCGGGGCGATAACGCGAAGCCTGGCTTCGTCTCTGAAAGACATCGCTCGGCAGTGGGATGAGTTCTGGTTTCAGCCGGAAGACCCGCTGACCCTGGGGGTCCTGCGGATCGTGACCGGGTTGATGCTGGTCTACACGCACGTTGTCTGGGGCATCAAGCTGGAGGCGTTCCTGGGTCCAAACGGATTTCAGGACCCGCTATTGGTCCGGGAACTAGTCCCCGACAGCACAGCCTGGTCATTCTGGTGGTACGTGCCGGAGTCGTCGTTGTGGACGGTACACTGGGTCTGTGTGGGGGCACTGGTTCTCTATACCCTGGGGCTGTGGACCACGGTGACCAGGTGGGCGGCGCCGTTGATCACGATCTCCTATGCGAATCGGGCACCCAACGCGAACTTTGGGCTCGACCAGATTAACGCGATGCTGGCGCTGTATCTGGCGATCGGTCCCTGTGGAGCCAAGCTCTCGCTGGATCGCCTGTGGAAGAACTATCGCTGTGGTGTTCGCAGTTTGCGAGATGAAGGACGCTGGTCAGTTCCCGCAGTGGCCCCCAGCTCGACGGCCCGGCTGTCGACACGGCTGATTCAGGTTCACATGTGCGTGATCTACTTCTTTGCTGGAGTGTCGAAACTCAAAGGCGATGCCTGGTGGAATGGCGAAGCGGTCTGGATGGCACTCTCAAACACCGAGTACCAGTCGCGTGACCTGACGTGGATTGCCTGGTATCCATGGATCTCTGATCTGCTGACCCACGCCACGATTATGTGGGAGATGACTTTCTGGATCTTTGTGTGGCGGCCTGGCTGGCGGCCGATTTACCTGCTGATTGGTGTGCTGATGCATGTGGGGATTGGGATGTTCCTGGGGATGTGGACCTTTGGGCTGGTCATGATCTTCACCTACATCAGCTATATCCCGCCGGAGACACTGAGCCGATTCGGACTCTGGATGGCAGAGGTGCTGCCAGCGCGAGTAGGGAAAACAATCCAGACCGCTCATGCATGCCACTGTGGAGCTGAGATTGCCGAGAGCTCAGCACGCTGCATGGGGAGCGATGTCACCGGGCCAGCTCACGCAGATCATGAAGGACAGGCTGTATGACGACGCGAAGTGTGCTGCTGATGCTTGTGTTGGGATCTCTGGTCGTGACTGGGGTGGGCTGTACACCGGCTCCGGCCCATGGCCCCGATGTATTGCTCGAACGGGCGAAGCTGCGCCGCCGCGATCAAAAGTGGGACGAGTCTGTCCAACTGCTCACCGATGCAATTGCCCTCACACCGGAGGACGCCAAGCTCCACTACGAACGAGCCCTGACCCATGTCTCCGCAGGCCATCTCGAACTTGCGGTCGCCGACTATGACCAGGCGATTAAGCTCCGCCCTGAGTACGTGGAGGCCCACAACAACCGGGCTGCGCTGCTCGGGCAGTTGAAACGTTTTGATGAGGCCGCAGCTGGGTTTTCACGGGCGATTGAGATCAATGGCAATGATCTGCTGGCTCTTCGGAATCGAGGGCTCGTCTATCACGATCTGAAGGACTACACGAAATCGATCGCCGATTTCGATCGGGCGATCCAGATCGATCCCGCGTCAGTCGAATGCTGGTTCATGCGGGGGAACGCCTGCCTCGATGGCGACAAACTCGACGAAGCAGTTCGCAGCTTTACAGAAGCGATCCGCATCAACCCCCAGCACTCGATGTCATTCCTCAATCGCAGCCACGCCTACGAGAAGCTCGGCCAGACCGCGTTAGCAGCCAAAGACCTGGCACGAGCGAAGTCCATCAATCCAGAAGTTGGAATTGTCTCTGAAGCGTCCACTGAAGAAGAGGCCCCCGAGCCGACTGCAGCTCCGGACCAGACGCCGACCAACCAATAATTGTCCAACCGGCGCGTCATAGTCCATTTCAGTATCTCGGCAGATCACCCAAATACTTCTGGAATAGGGTTCCTTTCCCCAACCTTTCGTGGCTCTTGGGGCTGAGCGATTCCGATCTCTGGCTCGACATCCAAGACCTGATCCGCCCGCGATTCGCCGAACCGGGCTGGAGTGGTATCATTCTCCATTATGCCCCAATTTGAACTTGTCTCTGAATTCGCTCCCTCCGGTGACCAGCCCACGGCGATTGCCGCGCTGGTCCGCGGAATCAAAGAGGAAAAAAAGTCACAGGTCCTCCTTGGAGCCACCGGCACCGGCAAGACGTTCACCATGGCGAACGTCATCCAGCAGTGCCAGCGTCCCGCCCTGGTCCTCTGTCACAATAAGACACTGGCTGCCCAGCTGTATGGCGAGTTCAAGGACTTCTTCCCAAACAACGCGGTCAGCTACTTCGTCAGCTACTACGACTACTACCAGCCCGAGGCCTACATCCCGCAGCGGGATATTTACATCGAGAAGGATTCTTCGATCAACGAGGAGATCGACCGGCTCCGATTGCTCGCGACGAGTGCTCTGGTGTCGCGGCGCGATGTGATCGTGGTGGCCAGCGTGTCGTGCATCTACGGCTTGGGATCGCCCAAAGATTATCTGGAGATGATGATCCCGCTGCATGTGGCGACGGAGATCAATCGCGACGACTTCCTGCGGCGACTGGTCGAGATCCATTATGAGCGGAACGATATCGAACTCTCACGCGGCAAGTTTCGCGTGCGCGGCGACGTGATTGAGATCTGGCCCGCCTACGAAGAGTTCTGCTATCGCGTCGAGTTGTGGGGCGATGAGATCGAGAAGCTGTCGATCATTCACCCGGTCAGTGGAGAAAGCTCCAAGCCGTTGACCGATGTCTACATCTACCCGGCCAAGCACTTCGTCCTTCCGCAAAGCCGCGTTGATGCCGCCCTCGAAGAAATCGAACTCGAGCTCAATCAACAGCTGGCGAAGTTCCAGGCCGAGGGAAAGCTGCTGGAGGCCCAACGCCTGGCAGCCAGGACCCGCCACGATATCGAGTTACTCCGCGAGATCGGTTTCTGTCCGGGGATCGAGAACTACTCACGGGCGTTGGCCAATCGCAAGAAGGGCGAACCACCCGCGACTCTATATGACTTCTTTCCCGATGACTTTCTGCTCTTTGTCGACGAGTCACACGCCACCGTTCCGCAGATTCGAGCGATGTACAACGGAGACCAGGCTCGCAAGAGTACGCTGGTCGATCATGGTTTCCGGCTCCCGATGGCGCTCGACAACCGCCCGCTCAAGTTTGAGGAGTGGAACAACCGCCGGCATCAGACGGTCTTCGTGACCGCGACTCCCGCCGACTGGGAACTCGACCAGGCCGAGGGGGAGATCGTTGAACAGATCATCCGCCCGACGGGGCTGGTCGATCCGGTGATTCATATCCATCCGGCCCGGGGACAGGTGCCACACCTCATCGAGCAGATCAAGGAGAGGGCGGAGCGCGGCGAGCGTACGCTCGTGACCGCGTTGACGAAGCGGTTGTCCGAGGACCTCGTCGGTTACCTCAAG
>QWOR01000305.1 GCA_003669575.1 Planctomycetota bacterium
AACTTCCGGCGATCGTTGTCATGCACGGGACTTTCGAGAAAGGAATCGAACAGGCTGCGGGTCTGGTCGACGATGCAACGAAGGCTCACCTGCATCATCTGGCCCAGGCCGGGTATGTGGCGATTGCACCCGAGCATTTCGTCTCCGGGCGACGCATTCCACCCGAGGGTTCCTACGACACAACCCGCTTTCATCAGAAGCACCCTGAGTGGACCGCTGTCGGCAAGTTCACGTACGAGCATTCGATCGCGATCGACGTGCTGGAGACGCTCGATTTCGTCGACAAGGAGCGCATCGGGGCGATGGGGCACTCGCTCGGCGGGCAGGGGACGATCTTTCTGTCGGCATATGACACCCGGGTGAAGGCAGCGGTCGACAACTGCAGTGCGGCGTTCTTTCGCCATAACGATCATGTGGAGCATTGGGCCCGCGATCATTGGTATGTCTATTTCAAACACATTCGCCCCAAGCTGCTCGAGGGGCAGCTGCCGCCGATCGACTTTCATGAGGTGATGGCATTGTCTGCACCCCGGGCGTTCCTCGATGTGTCGGGGCTGAACGATGGGCCACGGCTGACCCAGAAACAGCGCGTGCTGATGTTGCTGAAAGTGGCCGATGTCTATGAGTTACTCGGGGTGCCGGAGAACTTCGAGTTCTTCGTTCACCAGCGCGGACATTCGATGCCGGTGGAGACACGGCAACTGATGGTGGCGTTCTTTGATTCGCATCTGAAGCCGAAGGATGCGACTGAGGCGAAACGAGTGGAGAAGTAACAAATCCGGGAGCTTCGCCCTCCCGAGAACGGCTATACGGACTTATCCCGCCTTCGGCAGGGTGACACGAAAGGTCGTTCCAGTGTCTTCCTCGGATGTAAAGTCGATGTAGCCGCCGTGGGCTTCGACGATGGCTTTGGTGATGGCCAGCCCGAGACCGTGACCGCCGGAGGTGCGGGCTCGCGATTTGTCAGCGCGGTAGAAACGATTGAAGAGCTGGTCGCGGCTCTCTTCGGGAATTCCCTTGCCGGTGTCGCGAACGACCAGCCGGACGGTGTCGCCCTCGGTCTTCAATTGAACATCGATTTTGCCGTGGGGGCGGTTGTAGTAGATCGCGTTACTCACCAGATTGGTCACCACGCGAGAGAGGTTGGTCGAGTTACCCTGCACGATGGCGGGACTGACCGAGAGATTCAGGCGGACCTCCTTCGAGAAGGCCAGCGGTCTCAATTGCTCCACCGTCGAGGAGACCAGCTGCTGGAAATCGACGGGTTCGAATTGAGGCGTCATCTGTCCCGCATCTGCTCGGGCCAGCGTCATCAGCCCGTCCACGAGCTTGGTCATCTGCCGGGCGGCGTTCAGCGTACTGGTCAGGGCGTTGCGATACTCTTCCACGGTCCGGGGGCGTGAGAGCGTCAGCTCGGCTTGGGTACGCATCACGGACAATGGAGTTCGCAGTTCGTGCGAAGCATCGGCGGTCAGCTGGGCCTGCTGTGCAAAGGCCTTTTCGAGACGGTCGAAGGTGACATTGAGGGTGTTCGCGAGTCCCACGAGTTCCTCGTCGATCGCTTCCGTCTCGATGCGCTGGGAGAGGTTCTTCTCCGAGACTGATTCGGCGAGGACCGAAATCTGATGAATCGGTCGCACGAGACGGCCCGAGATCCACCAGCCTCCCGCCAGTCCGACCGCCAGTACGGCGAGCCCCGTCCCGAGAAGCTGAAGTCCGAACCATCGCGTCTCGGCTAATTCCGCATGCATCGATTTGCCCACGAGGATACGGACATCCTGTGGTCCGACCATCAGCGCCTGGCGGACTTGCCCGTCCTGCAGCAGAACCGGTCGATCTCGCGGCCAGAGTCGATCGGCGGGGAGGCTCGATGTTGGAGCGTTCTCCGACTGCTTGAGCAGCTTTCCGTTGCTGCGCGTGACGATGAAGTACCAGTCCTCTCGCGTGGTTCCGGTACTGCCAACCCCCGTTGTTTCCGGGAAGTCGAGGTTCGCGTACAGCTGTTGAATGCGATGTTCCGGTGGAAGTGGAGGGGCGTCGTCGGGGGGGACAATCGTTTCATCGAGCAGCGGCGGAGGGAAGGCCCGCAGGCTCGCATTCAGATAGTCGACGACTGCCACCAGCTCGACGTCAACACGGCTCAGCTGCATCTGGCGGACACGCCCGTACAGCAAAATGCCAAACGTGATGATCAGCCCACAGAGGACCAGGCCGTACCAGATCTGGAGTCGTCGTCGCAGCGAGCTGGCCATGTCACGACTCACCGCTGTCGGAATCGTCCGAGGGAGAGCCACAGCCCGTCACGATGTAGCCCTGACCGCGACGGGTTTCGATGAAGTCCTTACCGAGCTTCTTACGAATGTTGGAAACGTGGACCTCAACAAGATTGGAGAGTGAGTCGTCGTTCTCGTCGAACAGGTGGTCGTAAATCTGCGTGCGGGAGACAAGCTCCCCTTGTCGCAGGGCGAGAAGTTCCACGAATGCGTACTCTCTCGCGGTCAGGGAAACAGGCTCACCGGCCTTGGTCACCGTGCGTGTGCGGGTATCGACACACACGTCATCGATCGTCATGAGCGATTCGGACTGGCCGGCCGAACGGCGAATCAGGGCCCGCAACCTCGCGAAGAGTTCCGGCAGACTGAATGGTTTGACCAGATAGTCGTCAGCTCCTTGATCGAGCCCGAGGACACGGTCGGGCATCGTGTCGCGGGCGGAAAGGATCAGTACGGGAGTCTTGTGGGTCTTGCGGAGTGTCTTGAGCAGATCCAGCCCGCTGATCTTCGGCAACATCAGGTCGAGGACAATCGCATCATATTCCCAGGTCGTTGCCTTATAGAGCCCTTCGTGTCCGTCGGGAGCATCGTCGACAGCGTAGCCGTTCTCGCGCAGGGCTTGCGCGATCAGACGACGCAGATCGGGCTCATCTTCGACAACCAGCACTCGCATGTGGGTTCCTTTAATCGATCTCGAGTTCCCATCTCACCGACAGCTGGGAAACGCGGTAAGCCCGTTCGAATTCTGACCGATTCGGCTCTCAAACGCACGGCGAGGGGCCGGGTTACGCCAGTCGTAACTCACAGCCCCTCGCGCGCCGCGTTGCAGGCAGCATGTGGCGGGTTAGCTGAGCAGGCTGTCGAGTAGCGAGCCCTGGAGTGTGAGAGAGTTGGATGTGCTGGTGGGTTGGGGCTGAGGAGGTGTCGACGGGGCCTCGCCCACGAGGATGCCGGTAATTTTCGAGCCATCCTTGATCACGATCGGTTTGGGAGGAGTGGTTGACACCATGCCGGGGGGGAGGATTTCACGGACCTGGTAGTTGCCGAGTGGCATGTTCTCGAACCGGAATGAGCCATCGGGTTGCGACTGCACGGTGACTACCACCTTATTATTCGAATCGACCAGTTGAATGCCTCGACCGCCCAGTCCCTTCTCCGGGCCGTTCAGGAGTCCATCGCGATTCGTATCCGTGAAGACTCGGCCCTCGATGGAGGTTCTGGCTGCGGGAGTTGTCGATCCGGGGGCTTCACCGACGAGTATGCCGGTGATCTTTGATCCGTCCTTGATCGTGATTGGCTTCGGAGGAGTGGTCGAGACCATTCCAGGTGGGAGGATCTCGCGGACCTGGTAGTTGCCGACTGGCATATTCTCGAATCGGAATGAGCCATCGGGTTGCGACTGAACTGTCGCGACGACTTTGTTGTTGGCGTCGACGAGTTGAATTCCACGGCCACCGATTCCCTGCTCTGGTCCGTTGATCAGGCCATCTCGATTGGCATCGGTGAAGACGCGGCCGGAGATCGAGGTCTGCACCACTGGGGTGGTCGAAGTGGTGGCCTCGCCCACGAGAATGCCAGTGACCTTCATCCCCTTGTTAATGACGATCGGCTTGGGTGGAGTAGTAGACGTGGTTCCCGCTGGCAGGACCTCGCGGACCTTGTAGGTTCCAAGAGGCAGTTCTTCGAAGACGAATCCGCCATCGGGTCTGGTTTGCGTTCTGGCGACGACGACGTTGTTCTTGTCGAGCAACTCGACGCTCCGTTGACCGAGTCCCTGCTCCTGGCGATTGATCTGGCCATCTTTGTTGGCATCGGCAAAGACGCGACCTTCGATGGCAGTCCGGAAGATGAAGACATTGTCCTGCAGGTTCTTGAGACCGGTGTTTCGCTTGAGCACATCGGCCAGTTTCGTGTTGCTGATCTCAGCGAGGTCCTTGCCCTGGAACACATTCTGGTACCAGAACCGGTCACCGTCCCGTAGACGCGTGAACTGGTCGGCGATGATCCGGGCAAAGGTCTCGCCGACGTTACCGCCGGGAACGTGCTTCTCCGCCAGTCCGCCGACCCACAGGTCGATGTTGTTCACGTTGCCGTAAAGTTGCTTCAGTTGTTGTTGCAGTGCGAGGTCGGGAGTGATCTGTTCAAAGCTCGTGACTTTGGACAGGCCGTACGCAGCTCGCGTGGTGTTGTAGTCGGCCAATCCATGATCGCGGCCACGCTGGATGTTGAGAGCAGCCAGATCAAGCCCGCCCTGTCCAGGAGCCCCGAACAGGAAGTTCCGCAGACTGTCGACGACTTGCGTGTCGATCTCTTCGGCCCGGTCGGAGGCGAGGTATTTGAGAACTGGATCGACACCCGTGGATCGCAGCAGGTTGGGATTGAAGAAGGCCTGACTCAGAGCCACGGGATCACGGACGGGGTTCCCCTGATCGTCGAGGAAGTCGATGTCATCGCCGACCATCGTGTGCCCCACACGGAAGGCAGCTGTGGAGAACTCGTTGGTGATGCCGGGGTTCACGTTGGCCTTGTAGCCGGAGTAGGGCTGGATGGCGTTGGGGCCAAGGAGGGCGGGCAGGAACTCGTTGTAAGTGATCGCCTGGATCTCGCCGATGACCTTCATGCGTGCGGCCTGGTAGATCTGCTCGTCGGTCAGGTTGGGGTTGGACTTGGCGATTTCATCGGCGATGCGGTTGTGTTCGCGAACGAAGATGGTTTGAATCGAGGTCAGCTCGATATTCTCATTGGCCCGGACATCACCCGCGAGAAAGAGTTGTTTGTCGGGTGTCTGGTGCGTGTCGTTGGCGTTCGGCAGACCAGCTGTGTTGGAGGGCAGCATGCCACCCGCGTCCATCTTCAGGTGTCCACCCTGGAAGGTACGCAGGGCATCCGCGCGGGCTTTGTCCGAGCCATAGACCATCGACCCATCGAGGAACGCACTGATGTCGTTGATCTGCTGGCGGGGGTTGGAGGAACTGGTGCCTGTCGCGGGATCGGACTTCGATCTGGTGAGCGGGATGGTCTTGGTTCCGGTGCCGGTGGGGTCAAAGAGTGGGTCACCTTTCGGGACGGCAATGTTGAAGGACTGGCTGGGAGTCGCTGATGAGGTCAGATCGAGGTCATGGTCGATGAACTGGCCCCAGGCGTAGACGAAATTGGACAGGCCGAATTCGCTTTCCGTCGGAGCATTTTGATCGGCGAGGGCGTTGCTGATGACGCGGGCGCTCGGGCGGTTCGCTCCGGCTGGGTTGGAGGTTCCGTTGGCGTAGGCGGCTGGAGCCTGTCGCAGGAGGTCGCTCCCCGCGCTGCCCCAGTTCGGATTCGCAACGTTGTTACCGCTGCCGTTGTAGGAGGGGATCGCGGGGGCGTTGTTAATCACAGCTGCCAGGAGCTGGCGTTGTTCGAGGTCGGAGGAAATGTGACTCCGCCGGGTAGTCCGCCGGTGTGAGGCTGAGGTGCAGGTGTTCCAAAGAGTCCAGATTGACTGCAGCGTGTTCCGGATGGGCATGGCGGCTTCCTTTGGCGATCGGGTCCCGGAGTGAGTCGTTCACGGTCAGTTCGCGGGGCCGAGTGGCGGCGAGAATCTGGCCTGCACGGCAAACGATATGGAGAGCGACCTTAAGCCAAGATGAAGCGGAAACTTTTATAGATAAGTTTTTTGAGAATACCGGCCAGGAGCTGGCTCCAACGTCACTGATTGCTGGCGATCAGCGACGCTAAGAAGCTTTGGCAGCGAGTTTAATGATGCGGATGTGGCGATCGTAATGGGCTGTGGCGACCTGGATTCCATCAGGGTGGAGGTCCATATCGCGGGCGAGGCTGGGGAGCTTGAAGCGGGTGTAATCCTTGTCGGCGTCGGGCTTCCAGAAGAGCAGGAAACCGCCGGAGCTACCACCAGTGACACCCATCAATGACCCATTACTCAACCAGCACAGGCGCCAGATGACGCCCCCGGTGATTTCGTCCGCGACCTGCTGACGGACCGGCTCAGGTTTGTCCGAAGTCAGATCGAACAGACAGACGAGCGGCTCATGCACAGCTCCGAGCGGGTTCGAGGACTTGTAGAGACCTCCCGCCGCCAGCCACTTTCCGTCCGGCGAAACGGCAAGAGCGCGAATGCCGCCGAAGTCGACGCCCTGCCCTCCATTGTACGAGTAGAGAGCCTTCGCGTCGAAAGTTCGGACCAGCTGGCCGGTGGCGGAGTCCCATTGCTTGAGCACACCAGCCAGGTCGCCACTGAAAAGCATGTTGCTCTGAGGGTGAAAGGCGACGCTGTAAACATGCTTTTCGTGACCGGCCAGCTCACGCACCGGGGCACCGTCAGCCATGTTCCACAGCCGAACCATCAGGTCGTTCCCGCCACTGGCGAGAAGAGTGCCGTCGGGGCTGGTGGCGAGGGAGCGGATCCAGCCTTTGTGAGCCTGGATCGATCGCAGCGGTGCGGGAGCGGCGCTCGCGGTCTCCCACCAGGTCAGCTTGCCCTCAGCGCCCCCGCTCACCACCTGGGCTCCGTCCTTCGCAAATGCGAGGGCGAAAACCCAGCTGGTGTGGCCACCTGGAAAAGGCGTCTTGGCTCCATCAGTCAGTTGAAATCTCGCGACGATGGGATCTTCCGAGCCCGTGAAGACGTATCGTCCCTGTGGGGCAAAACGACAAACGTTCAAGGGGCGATCATGTGCCCAATCGCTGACGATATGAGCTTGCTGGGGGTCGAGCATCGGTGACTCCCGAATCTTCTGAGTGCTACGGTCCGAATGACGGGCTGCGGGACATGCTTATGTCAGCAGTCCGGAGATCCCCTTCGACGATGGATCGGCGATGGGGAGTTCGCGTCCATCGATCGAGAACGATTCGGAGGAGTCGACACCGACAGCCTGGAGGTAGGTATGGAACAGGTTGCCGTGATCACACTGGCCATCGGTGACTTCCGTGCCCTTGTCGTTCGTCTTGCCGAATGCGACACCACGCGGGAAACGCCCCCCCGCGGTACAGACGGTCCAGGCCCGCGACCAGTGATCGCGACCCGCATAGAGGTTGATGTTGGGCGTACGACCGAATTCAGAGAGCACCACCAGCAGCGTACTCTCCAGCATGCCTCGATCGGCGAGGTCCTTCACAAAGCAGGCAAACGAGCGGTCGAACTCGGCCATCTGCTCGATGTGGAAGTTGAAGTTTTCGTTGTGCGTGTCGTAGTTGGAATGCGACAGCTGGACAAACGAGACGCCATTTTCGAGCAGCCGGCGGGCGAGCAGGCAATGTCGACCGAAGTCATACTTACCGTACCGCTCGTGGTCGGCTTCCGGCTCCTTGGAGACATCGAAGACATCCCGCTTCTGCATCAGCTTAAGGGCTTGTTCATAGGAATACGTGAACGCTTCGGTCACGGCGGAACGACGGCGATTGAGGAACTTCTCGTTGACCTGACGCCGGAAGTCCTGGCGGGCGACTTCGGAGACTTCGGTCATGCCGTTGGGCAGATTGGTGTTTGGTGGCGGGTTGCCGTTCCCCATCTGGATACTGGCATAACGTGGACCGAGGTAGGCCGATTCGCTCCCGCGTCCGCCGCCTCCGCCAGGAGTGATCAGGATATGGCCGGGAAGTTCGGAGTTCTCCGGACAAAGTGTCTTGGCGCAAACCGCACCGAATTCCGGATAGTCCGCTGCGGGGGTTTGCCTCCGACCAGTCAGCATTAGATAGCGCCCCTTGCCGTGGTCGTCTTCGCTCGTGTTGACGCCACGGATCAGGCACAGGTGCTGCATGATCTGAGAGGTATGGGGCAAAAGCTCCGAGATATGAATCCCAGGAACAGTGGTCGGGATGGCGGCAAAGGGGCCACCTGTCTCGGTTCCGGGTTTGGGGTCCCAGCTCTCCAGCTGGCTGAGGCCACCGTGCATGTTGATGACGACGACTCGCTTCTGCTGCGATTGCAGCTGCTGCGCGAGGGTGGGCGCAGAGAAGACTCCCAGCCCGCCCGCCACCGCCCCTGCTCCCGCAGCGCTCATTGCGCCGAGGAAGCTGCGACGGGCCATCAGATGTTCATTCGAACGACAGGCGTAATCAGCTCGCATGGCAGCACGTACCTTGAATTCGAGGGTGTGAGGAGGGACGTTGTCGGAGGGTGGGTGTGGGGTAAATCGGCGGGGGTCGATCAGTGATTAAAGCGGAACTCGGCAGAGTTCAACAAGCCCCAGGCCAATTCCTGGGCGGCCACGGCTTTGTCGGCGGATCGAGCTGACAGCACTTGAGCAACAGTCGCTTTCTCGGCCTCGGTCGGAGGCCGGGACAGGATCGTCATGTAGAGTTCATCCGCAGCTGCGTTTGGGTCGGGTTCACCGGCCATCTTCTCAGTCACGTTCCCGGAGGTCGGTGTGACCCAGCCGACGATGTAGCCCGAGTTTCCGGCGAAGAGGGCCTGATCCGCGGTGGCGAAGAAATCACCCTGCGGCTGCCCCGCTCCCGCTGCGTAGTATTGGATGAACGGGGCAAGGTTGCCCTTCAGCTTGTCGTAGGCACGCTGTTCGATCTCCGTTTGTCGAGCCGCTACCACTGCGGGGTCCTGCTTCTGAGCATCGGTCAGCGGTGCGGTCTTTTCGAGTTCCGCCGCTTCGGCTGCGAGATAGCGGTCGTTGACACCAGTCACCTGGAAAACGGACCAGAGCAGCTGTTCCGGGGTCAGGGCCTTCAGCGTGGCCAGCGAGAATCGTCGGGAACTGTTATCGACGATCTCCTGTCCGGTCTTCTCCAGCTCACCATTGAGGCGGGTGCATTCCGCTTCAGTCGTCTGGATTGCGGTCGTCGCCACGGCGACTGCCTGTTCGAGCCGTGTCTTTTCGGCGAAGGCCTCGTCACGCTGTTTCTGGGCGGCGTCCAAACCGGTGTTGGCTGCAACCAGTTGAGTATTGGCGGCGTCGACCTTCGTCTGGAAGGTGGCGGACTCCGCTTGAATCGAAGCGAGCCGTTCCTTGAGCTTCATCGTGGCCTCAGCCAGTACCGTATCGCCGGGAATCTTGGCCTGGGCTGACTCGGCCGAGGAGGTCGCAGTCGTCAGGTCCTTCAGTAGAGCGGAGTGCTTTGACTGTTCTTCCTGAGCGGCCTGCAACTGAGTGGTAGCCGTTGTCGTGGCAGTATTGGCGGCGACCAGATTTGCTTCCCGCTCATTCATCGTCGGTGCAAAGGCGACTGCCTGAGCCTGGGCGGCCTGCTGTTCAGTCTTACGGGTGGCGAGTGAGGAGAGGGACTCCTCAATGGACTGCCTGGTGGTGGCCAGCTTGGCGAGGGTCTTCGTGGTGGTGATCCGTGCATCGATCGCGGACAGGTCGGTGGCGCTGTCTTGCATCGCTCGACGAACGGCGACCAACTCGATGTCCTTCTGTTTGAGCGTGTCCTTGAATGGCTGGACCTTGGCGATCGCGGCGTCGATGGCTGCCTTGGAAGCGTTGTACGCCTCGGTCGGAGCAGCGACCGCAGCTGTCTTTTCTTCGATCGCCTTCTGCAGGGCCGGAATTTCGTCAGTGGTTTGTTTCGTGCGATCCGCGAACTTCTGCGCGGCAGCCAACAGCTCAGCATCACCAGGGAGTTTCTGTGCGGCAGCCTGAGCTGCCGTGTTGGCGGCGGTCAGCGCGGTGACGATGTCCTGCTTGGTGGCGAGTTGCTTCTGGGCCTCAGCCACAGCGGCCAGGGCGGCGTCGAGGGCCTTGCGGGCGTCAGCACATTTGGTCCGAGCGGTGTCGAGTTCTGCCACGACGGGGAGAAAAGCCTTCTCGGCCTCTGCATAGGCAGCCATCGCCTTGTCGTAAGCGGCCTTCGCTTCGGTATAGCGTGCATCAGTCGTCGCCCGTTCGGCCTCCAGTTGGGGCAGCACGGTCAGGGCCTGGGTGGCAGCGGGCATAAGATCGGCGGGAGCGTCGAAGGGACGCTGGTAAGCCTGTGACAAGGCCAGTTCGCGAAGGAAGCTGCGCATGTCGAAGTTCGTTGCGGCGAGTCTCTCTGCCAGAATCCGCATCAGGGCGGGATCGGCGGGTGGGTTGTCGGGATGGTGCATGTCGAGCGGAAAGACGAGCCCACGTCCGAACATGTGAGCCCACAGCCGATTGGCAATGTTCTCGTTGAATAGCCGGTTTGAGCCGTTGGTCGCCTGTTCGGCCATGACCTGGATTCGGCTGTATTTCGGGACTGGTTTGACGTTGTCGGCGGGAGCGACGGTGTATTCTTCGCCCGGATAGAAGTGGGGTTCGTCGGTCAGCGGAGCACCGGGGAGACGCGGCGGAGTGCGGTGCATCGTTCCCTTGATGAAGACCGATTCGAACTGCAGGTCGGATCCAGCCTTTTCGGCGTGGATGTTGATCTGCTTGTCGCCGTTCTTGAGAGGAAGGACGTAGCCGGGCGCAACGAAGGCCAGCAGTCCGTGGTAGTCGGCCTGTTTGTAATCGTCGACCAGCGGGTGGTCGTGGCACTGAGCACACTGCAAGTCGCGGCCGAAGAAGACGCGTCCGATATCCCGGGCGATGGGGTTGGGTTCCGAGCCGCGATCCAGGTAGAACCGCGATGCCGGGCGGGTGGCGGGGTCGCTGCCGTCAGCGGTCAGGATGTCGCGGACCAGGATGTTCCAACCCTTGCCCTCGCGCAGGCTTTTGAGCAGCCACGCATACCATTCATCCTGCGGCACATTCGGATTGGCCCGCCGCTCCATCAGCCACAGATCGATCGTCGTCGCCAGATGGCGTGTGAACCGGGGCGATGCCAGCAGCTGGTCAACCACCCTGACCCGCTTGTCGGGAGAGGTGTCGGCCAGAAATGCCCTGGTCTCTGCCACGGTCGGAGTCATCCCGATCAGGTCGAGACTCACCCGTCGCAGGAACTCGGCATCGGAACAGGTCGTGACAGCCAGCCCGCTCTGAGGAGCCATATGCTGGTCAATAATGGCACTCAGGCTTTCAGGGGTTCCCTGGGCAAAGAGCAGCTGTACCGGAAGCAGTACACAGAGGAGTGTCAGGAGTGAGTTTGAACCGCGCATCAGATTGGCCTCCCGCTTGTTTTCATCCCGAGTCGAGAGTCACGATGAGTAAATCGCCTTATGGAAGGCTCCCATCAACAATCAAGCATATAAATCTAGCTCCAGAAGAGGCAATAGTGCCGTCTGAATCCGAGGAGGTGCGCTGTGCGGCGACTGTGCGTGGGTGGCATGGCCCGACTTCCATTCTGATCGGCACGCTGTAACCCAATCACCAAAATCAAGATGCAACACCTTGCAGTGTGGGAGCTGGATGTCCGGCAACTCGGAAATTCTTCTCGCTTTTCGGAGTGGTGTGGGTGAGTGAACTGGACAATTGGCCATGCACTTCGTCCAAAGACTTTCACAAAGCAATGATTTCTTCGCGGAAACTGGCGCAGTTCAGCGCGGGCCTATATGGTAAATCACTGTCGATTCAGCCAGCTGACCATCGACATCCCATCGATCTCGCAGCCCGGAACCACGAATTGACGCTCCTCGCTGGAGTTTGCATAATCAATCGCGCGGAGCTGGGCCAGCCGGAACCTCATGAATTTCACGGGTTTGCGTTGTTGCCATGCAAGACCAGATCATCGCCATGCTGCGGTATGCCAGCGGCCAGACAGAGCCGTTGCGTCTGGTCGTTTCTGATTCGAGCGGTCAGGTCGTTGCCCAGATGGAGATTGACGGTCCCTTTGCTGTCATCGGCCGGGGCAGCAATTGCGATCTGGTGATCCAGGAAGATGTCGTCGCCTATCGACATGTTTATTTGCAGGTCTTTGCGAATCGCGTCGCCTGCCTGGACCTGATGAGTACCAATGGAACTCAGATCGTTCCAACCGCTGCCTCGCGCTGGATTTCCTCCGAACATAAATTCCGCGTCGGTACGCACTGGATCCACCTGGAAGGGGGCCACTGACAGGCCGACCAGTCTGTGCCATCACCCCTCGATTTCAAAACGCGGGACGACCAGCGGGTCGAGTTCGGAGTCCTGCCCAAGGTCGAACTCCAGCTGCTCAATACATC
>QWOR01000036.1 GCA_003669575.1 Planctomycetota bacterium
AAGGCCGCAGCCGAGAAACGGATCTCCGCGTTGACAGCGGACGGGACACCAGCCATCTCGATCCCTGTCGACTTGGTGACGTCATCGGGCAGCGGCCTCGATCCTCACATTTCACCGGCCGCTGCAGAGTTTCAAGTCCCGCGTGTTGCCAAGGCGCGGGGTTTGTCGGAGGATCAGGTGAGAGCGGTGATCGCAGCTCATACATTGGGACGGCAGTTTGGAGTGCTGGGTGAACGGTGCGTCAACGTGCTGCAGTTGAATCTCGAGCTCGACGGCCTTCGCACTGAGGAGTAATGGTGTCGCATGGAAGAGAACCGCCCGAATCCTGATGCTTTGCTGGCCCAGATCGAGGCCGAATCACCCGCATCCAGCCGTGGATCGTTGCGGATCTTCTTCGGATACGCCGCAGGTGTAGGTAAGACGTATTCCATGTTGAAGTCTGCCCAGCTGGCGTCGCAGCAGGGGCAAGAGATCGTCGTGGGCTATGTCGAACCTCACGCCCGGCCCGAGACGCAATCACTGGTGGCTGGGCTCGAGATTCTCCCCGTGCGGGAGTTCATGCATCGCGGAGTCACGCTGCGGGAGTTTGACATCGATGCTGCGCTGGCTCGTCATCCAGAGATCCTGCTGGTGGACGAACTGGCCCATTCCAACGCCGTGGGATCCAGGCATGACAAACGCTGGAAGGATGTCGAGGAGTTGTTGCATGCGGGGATCAACGTCTGGACCACTCTGAATGTTCAACACATCGAGTCGCTGAATGATGTCGTGGGGCAGGTGACCGGAGTCACAGTTCGGGAGACAATCCCCGACCATGTCTTCGATGCCGCGGATGAGCTGGAACTGGTCGACGTGACCCCCGACGAGCTTCTGCAGCGACTGAATGCAGGCAAGATTTACCTGCCAGAGCAGGCTCAACGTGCGATCGAGAAGTTCTTCCAGAAGGGCAATCTCGCGGCATTGCGTGAACTGTCTATGCGTCAAGCCGCGCGGCGTGTCCATGACGATGTGCAATCGGCTCGTCAGCAACGATCGATCAAACATCCGTGGGCGACCAACGAGCGGCTGCTTGTGTGCGTCGGACCAAGCCCGACAACCGCGCGAGTCATCCGCACCGCCAAGCGGATGGCAGCTGCGCTCGATGCGCCGTGGACAGCGCTCTCGGTCGATCTGACGGGAGCGCCGACTCGGAGTCCGACGAAGCAGCAGATCTCACAACATTTCCGTCTGGCCGAGAACTTGGGAGCCGAGTCCCTGACGCTCGCCGGAAGTGATGTCGTGGGAACGCTGCTGGACTATGCCCGCGCCACGAACGTCACCAAGATCCTCATTGGAAAGACCAATCAGCCACGCTGGAAACGGCTTTTGTTCGGAACCGTGGTCGATGACTTGCTCGATAAGAGTGAGGAGATTGATGTCTATGTCATCCACGGGGAAGAGGAGGAGCAGAAACCCGACCGAGCCGTCGTGCGGTATGGCCAGTCCCGCATCAACTGGTGGCCGTACATCTTTGCGGTGGGATGGGTGGCTCTCGCCGGCTTGTTCGACGGGGTGCTTCGAAATGTGCAGATCGCCGATTCCGAAGCGAACTCCGTGATGCTTTTTCTGGCGGCGGTGGCCTGGACGGCGTTCCGCCACGGAAGAGGTCCCTCGATTCTGGCGAGCGTGTTGTCGGTTCTGGTGTTTGATTTCTTTTTCGTCCCGCCACATTTTACGTTCGTCTTTGCAGATGCTCAGTACGTCGTCACCTTCGTCGTCATGCTGGCGATTGGTCTCGTGGTCAGTACTCTGACCTCTCGATTAAAAGCTCAGGTCGAGGGAACCCGTCTGCGCGAGTACCGCACAACGGCTCTCTATGGACTGGGGAAGCAACTGAGTTCGACTTACGGTCAGGTCTTTCTCGTGGCTGCAGCTGCGACAAAACTACGTGACCTGTGTCGGGGAGAAGTCGCCATCTACCTGGCGAATACCGACGGCAACTGTGCGATTGCTTATGGTCTGGATTCCGTGATTGCGCGCCATCCGGTCAGCCTGCCCGCTGCGATTTGGGTGATTGAGAACAACCAGCTGGCCGGGACGGGGACGAATACGTTGCCGAATGCAGCTGCCGTGTTCGTGCCGCTCTCCGGTTCCCAGAGCATTCTCGGAGCCATCGCCATCCGCGTGGATGATCCGGCTCAGTTGCTGGAACCCGATTCACGACGAATGCTGGAGGCATGTGCCAGTCAATTGGCGCTGGCTCTGGAGCGGGATCGAATGGCCATCGATGCGGCCAATGCCAGAGTTCAAGCCGAAACGGAACAGGTTCGCAGCAGTCTACTGAGTGGAGTGTCGCACGACCTCAAGACACCACTGGCCGCGATTGCCGGAGCCAGCAGCACCCTGCTGGAGTCGGAGTCGATGGACCGGAGTACGCAACGGGAGCTGCTGGAGACGGTGGCGGAAGAAGCGACCCGGTTGAATCGATTGTTGGAGAATATCCTGCAGATGTCGCGACTCGATGCAGGAGGCGGCGTCCCCAACCGGCAGTGGCACGTCCTGGAGGAGATCATCGGTTCGGCATTGCACCGTACCCGGCAGGAATTGGCAGATCATCCGGTCAATGTGTCGATCGACGAGAATCTGCCACTGGTTTCGGTCGATGGTCTGCAGATGGAGCAGGTCTTCGTCAATCTGCTCGAGAACGCCGCTCGGTATACGCCGTCCGGAACACCGATCACGATTGCCGCATCTCAGGACCAAAGTACAGTATGCATTGTCCTGTCCGACTCGGGCCCCGGGATACCTCCCGGATCCGAAGAACGGGTCTTCGAGAAATTCTATCGTGCAGTCAAGGATGACGCGGGGCGAGGGAGTGGACTGGGACTTGCCATTTGCCGGGCCATCGTCAAGACGCATGGAGGCAGTATGATCGCCAGGAATCGTCCCAGCGGAGGGGTGGAGTTTGTCATTCGATTGCCATTGTTCCGAGATACGCCACAGATCGTGGTAGACTGATGAAATGGAAAGCGGTGGATATCACATTCTGGTGATCGAAGACGAGCAGCCGATTCGGCGTTTTCTGCATGCGTCGTTGGAGAATGCAGGCTATCGTGTCAGTGAGGTGGCTACGGGAGCAGAGGGGCTGCGGGCCGCCGTGAACCAGCCACCGGATGTCGTTCTCATCGATCTGGGATTGCCGGACATGGATGGCCAGGAAGTCCTCCAGCGATTGCGGGAATGGTATCGCTCGCCCGTAATCGTACTTTCCGCACGGGACCAGGAAGCCCAGAAAGTGCTGGCCCTCGATCATGGGGCCGATGATTATGTGACCAAGCCATTCAGTGTCGGGGAGCTATTGGCCCGGCTGCGGGTTGCCCTCCGGCATTCGCAGCGAGTCGGTTCGGAGGAGACCACAGTCCGGATTGGCGATCTGGAGGTCGATCTGGCAGCGCGGATCGTGCGAGTGGACGACACACAGATTCACCTGACCCCGATTGAATACAAACTTCTGACCACCATGATCAAGCACGCGGGCAAAGTGCTGACGCATCGCTTCCTCTTACGAGAGGTCTGGGGGCCTCAGAATTCACAAGAGAATCATTACCTGCGGGTCTTCATTGCGGGTCTGCGTCGCAAAATAGAGGCCAATGCAGCCCGCCCCCGGTACATTCTGACAGAGCAGGGGATTGGTTATCGGTTCGCGTCCGAGTGACTGATCACCGATCTGACTCATCACTCTAAGAAGTGGAGAATCTCGCGATCATCTGTCTGTTGAGGTTGTGAACGCCACCGAGGCAAGCAGGTGATTTCGCCAGCTGGAGATGGGAGGCTCATAATCGGCCTGAGCCTCCACTCATTTAGAGGCCTAGGTTTGATGAGATACGTTTCATCACGCGTCACGGGCCGCGACGGCGAATCAGACCGCGATCTGTCGAACAGAGCTGTCGGTAGTCTGTATTCTCGGTGGACAGGCGTTAGAATCGGAAGCGTCACAAGCTTGACTCGGCGCAATCGCGTCCGTGTATCTCAACACACCATCCCCGCTGAATTTACGCCACTCGCACATGTCGAGTAACGCGTGGTTGCGGCATGGTACGCGAGACTGAGCTGTTTCCACCTCCCCAATTTCCAGAGCGTGATTGCCTGGAGCCCTGGGCAGGTGACACTGTCCGAATCCAGACGCACTGCACATTCAGTGACTCGACGAAGAAGAGAATCGAAATGGGACGAAACTTCGAGAATCGCAAGAACGCGATCTTCAAGACAGCTGCTCAGAAGACCAAGCTCTATTCCAAGTATGGCAAGCAGTTGTATGTGATCGCCAAGAACGGCGTGCCCGATCCCGAGGCGAATCCCGCCTTGCGCAGTATGGTCGAAAAAGCCAAGAAGGATCAGGTCCCGAGCCATGTGATCGAAAAGGCGATTCAGAAAGCAGCGGGGATGGGCGGAGAGGACTTTCAGTCCGCCCGCTATGAGGGCTTCGGTCCCGGTGGCTCGCTGGTCATCGTGGATTGCCTGACCGATAACATGACACGCACGATCGCCGAGATCCGCAATTGCTTCAACAAGACCGGCTCGAAGCTGGGATCGGCGGGTTCCGCGGCGCTGTACTTTGACCACCTGGCTGTGCTGTCGTTCAAGGGGGAGAACGAAGAGCAGGTGCTGGAGGCGATGATTAATGGCGATGTCAATGTCGAAGACATTGAATGCAGTGACGGTAAGGTGACCGTCTTTGCACCACCCGGTGAGTTGTACAAGGCGAGGGCCGCGCTGCTGGAGGCTCTGCCGGGCACCGAACTGGAGGCTCAGGAAATCACCTTCCTGCCGCAGGCGAACAAGTCTCTGGACGGGGACGACCTGACTGCGTTCCAGAAACTCGTCGACATGCTGAATGATTGCGACGATGTGCAGGATGTCTATCACAATGTCGACATGCCAGCGTAAGTCGACATGCCAGCGTAAAGCGTGAAGGATCCCGGGAGCGAGTCCCCTGACAGTGCAGTGCACGCGGGAACAACGCCCAGTGACCTCGATCGACAGCGACAGATGCCGCTTGTAAGCCGGATGAGCAGGAGGTTGACTCAATGACCATGACACACAGTCCCACGATCCGGCGGCCCGGAGAAGGCATCTCGATTGGTGTCGTCGGCGATGTGTACCGCATTCTCGCTACCGGCGAAGAGACCGATGGCAAATACGCCATGTTTGATGCTCTGGTCCCGCCCGGCGGAGGACCTCCCCCGCATGTACACACCCGAGAAGAGGAATCGTTCTACATCCTCGAAGGCGAGATCACTTTCCTGGTCGGGGATCAGCGGATTGTCGCCACAGCTGGCATGTTTGCGAACGTCTCGACGGGGTGTCTCCACGCGTTCAAAAATGAGAGCGACAAGCCCGCGCGGATGATCATCACCGTCGCACCATCTGGATTAGAAAAGATGTTCATGGAGGTCGGTCATCCCGTCGAGCCGGGCGCGACCCAAGCTCCACCACCGACGAAGGCCGACATCGACAAGCTTCTGGCCATCGCACCGAATTACGGAATCGAGATTCGAGTCCCGGGGCACTGATTCGGAACGGGATGAACTCGACGAAAGCGAATTTATTCTTCCTTTACTCCGGACAGACAGGGATGTCTGTTCCACTTTCATGCCACAGTCGTACAGACATTCCCGTCTGATCTTCATTGGAGTGGTGACGTAATACGAACGTGCTAGTGTCTCTCATAAGCCCCGAGGTCGGGAGCTTTGCCATGCGTCTGCAGGCGGTTGATGCCAGGGAGTAAAACTCCCGCATTGATACAAGGACTGCTGTCTCGCAGACGGTAATCACCTCTTCCGGAGTCGATGAACTGCGGGTCAGCGTTGATTCCATGCCGCAGCCAATTCAATCGGCTGCGCACATCGGAGAGCTTCGGGAACTTTGTCCGGTAGGCCTGTACGACGAGCGGGGCGTTTGTGTCGCTGACAAAGAGGTCGTCATAATCCCAGTCGATTGGCGACGGTTGTTCGTGCCAGAGCTCGAACCCGGCCTGCTGTCCACACCAGATGTTGTTTCGCATAACCAGCTTCTTCCACGCGGGGCGTTTCACCAGCAGGGCCCGGCTGTTGGGGTCAGATGTGTATGCCGTGTTGTGATAGAAAAATAGCGGCCCGGAGCCGATCTCTGCTCCCTCGCCACCATTCGTTTTGAACGGGTACCCGTAGTTTTCCTCACGCTGTGCAGCGCTCACGACACCACAGTTGCCAATCACGTTGTAGAGCGAGAAGGTCGGCCCATCGAGAGCCTGAGCCACCGAGATCCCGGTGAGAGATCGTTCCATCACGTTGTTGAAGATGCGGGTGTTCCGCGAGAACCCGTCGCACTCCACAAAGTCGTCCAGACAGCCACTGAGACGATTCTCGTAGAAATCAGTCTCCTGCGTGCGGGCATTGTTTTCTCTCCAAGGCGTCAGGTGCACTCCATCAAACACACCTTCGATCACATTCCGTCGAAAGACGAGACCTCGTCCCGAATAGCGTGCGTCGACGTTCACCGCTCCTCCTTCAAAGAATCCGCTGACACCGCTCGAACATTTCATGTATCCAAATGGCCAGTCGAGAATCGCATCGCGGAAGTGGTTGTCCTGAATCGTCAGCCGGTCACACTGGCCCTTCACATAGATGAAACAATCGTCGTAGTGGAACTGGCAATTCTGAATGAGCACATCGGACGAGTTTGCAAGGTAGATCGCAGTGCTCTGCTCGCCTGTGCCAAAGTGATTGAACTGCAGGCCGTCAATTTGAATGTGCTGTTTTCGGCTCAATTCAATGGCCCGATTCTGCTTTGGCAGTCGGACCCGATATCGCTCAATCGGATGAGGCAGGGCGAGAGAGGCCGTCGTTCCGTCAGTGTAGACCGCCCCATCGATTCCCTTCCGGTCAAATGGACCACCTTGCTGGCAGTCACTCATGTCGATCAGCGTACGAGTCTGCAGCTCCTTCAAGCTCGGTACGGGGAAGAGGCGAATCACCCGGCCCGTCTCGATCTCCTCGATACACGCATTCGCTGTCTTCCCCGAATAGGGATGCGAGTAAAGTCGATCCCCCGCAGGTGTCCAGCTCGCTCCACTCTCCGACGCCGCATCCGTCCCATCGACGATCACCCGCTCACCCTCAGCTGCTCGAACCACAATCGGGTGGCCCTCTCGCCCATTGTTGGCGAACTGCAGCTGCCCCTCGCGATAGGTCCCGCCGCGAATGACGACCGCTTCGCCTGCCTTCACAACAGTAAAGGCCTGGGCGATTGTCTTGAATGGTCGCTCGCGGGAGCCAGCATTTGCATCGTCACCATCCATCGCCACGAAGTACGTCGTCGTCGTGTCCTGTAACTGAGGTTCGGCTCGTGTCTGGCCTTCTCCATACCACGTTGTGAGGAGTTTCTGATTGGGGCCGACGGCTTCGACTTTGATCTGATAGCGACTCGCCGGTGTCAGCCAGAACAGACTTGTCGCGAACCACGGAAAGTCTCCGACCTGCACCAGATCGTGGACCGGCTCCCACTGCCCGTTGACATTGAGGGCACACCGCATCGCTGCAATCTGCTGTGCGGTCATTCCCTCGGGCAAAGCAGCGATGACCCCAGCTGTGTGGTAGTTCCCGAAGAACTCGATCTCTGGTGATGGGGTGAAGTCTGGTGGTACTGCAGAAGTAGGGGCGAATCGCTCAGGTCCCGTGATCGGAAGTGGTGGATGTGGGATCGCAGTACCTGATACAGTCGAGGGGATTTCGGCGACCACAACTCCCACCAGCAGAATGCTTGCCAGGATCCAGGTCATCATGCGAATCATGGGGCAAGAGATGTGCCGAGGCGTGGTCATGAAAATCTGTCAAACGAGTGAAGGACAATGTGGGAAGAGAGGGTGGACAAGCCTGTTGAGCGATGAGCCTAGTCGCTCCGGGTACAAGCGGAGAACAAACAAGCGAATTAAGGGGTGAATGTGGAGTTTCCGGTTTTCGTGAGATAGCGGACACCCTGTTTGAAACAGGCCTTGAGGTCGAATGAAAGTAACGGATACCAGTCCGGCCGGGTTTGCCCGCGGAGCCATGCAGTGTGTGCCAGAGCGTACGCATACATATGCAGAGACATATACTCGGGCTTTTTCAGTTTCGTGCCAGGCCACAAACTGTAATCGCCTTCCCAATTGCGAGGTGAATTGCCAAGAAAGATTCCAAAGCCGTGGAACACCGCAGTCAGGTCCGTAAGCAGTTCGTTGTCATACTCATCACCACTCACGCGTCCCTCGCCCATCAGACGCAAGTGAGAGAGTTCATGAGCCATCGTGCCCACGAGACTCGCCAGATCACTTAACCCCGTCCGTTCAATATGAATGACCATCTTGTCATGCCCCTCTTCATACAGGCCTGCTGGTCCCGTGGGCAGATACTTACCGTCATCGTTCACAAGCCAGAGCTTGTTGGTGTCCGTGAAGATCTCCAGTTCGACCTGTTCCGGATCGACATCCATGTAGCCGCACACCTGGTCGAGAAGATTCCGGACACTTTCTCTGGAACCATCAACAGGATCGGGGAAGAAGTCATTGGTCGGCAGAATCACAGCCCGACGAGTAAAAACATCGCGCCCGAACTGATCTGACAACCATTGGAGCCGATCTTCGATCCAGCGCTTGGCAGCATCGTCAACCGGACATTGTGGTTTGAACCAACCAAACATGAGCGTTCAACCCGTTGACGATTAGAGGGGTCGTGAGTTTCGAGAAGTTATCCTCGCTCGCTAACGGCTTTCTAGTTGCCGAAGAGTCTGCAAGGTGAATGGCTGAAATCTACCAAGGAGGCGTTTGTCGTGTCCATGAAACAGGAGTCACATACTTTGTCTGCCATCAGAGAGAGCGGTAACGAACTCGAATGCCGACGATGAAGCGATTGCGAATGTACATTCGTTGTAATCTTAATGCGATTTAGTACCCGTGGTATCCTGTGAGTTCATCGCCAGTCGCCAGTGGAGATTCGCCCATGCATCACAATACTTTCAGATTCTCCCAGTGGATCATGAGTCTGGCAGCGATTGTGCTTCTGGCCATGCTGTGGAACCAGAAGATGGCGCATCACCATCGGAAGTCATTTACTGTCGTCTATAACAATACGGTTCCTCTTTTTCTGAAGATCGATACGAAAACGGATACGCTGGAAGGAGTGTTCTTCGTCGGCTCATTCGATCCGTCGCACGTCGCGAAATCGGTGAAGAGCGAAATCAAAGATGGGCAGCAGAAGTCTCTCGCGATCTTGGACTGGAATGTTTCGAAACCATCGAATCCTTCGACCTTCCCCAGTTTTTCGCTGTCGATTCCGAATGAGATTCACTCGCAGACGTTGAATATCTCGATCATGGCGGAGTGATCGTTGGACCAGATCCGCGATCCGGCCTCATGAGCTCAACGGTGATGTTGACTATTTCAGAGACTTGTCGAACCAATCGGCGAACGCTTTGACATCCTCGGTTGATCTCCAGAAATCGCCCCAGCCGTGGCCTTTGCCGGCGCGAATGATCAACTCGACGTTCCGAGCATTCTCGGTTCTCGCTCGTTCAACAAACGCTTCAGACTGCTGGAGAGGCACCACATCGTCGGCATCGCCGTGAATGATCAGCGTCGGCGGGAGTTTGGACGTGACATGATAGATCGGTGAAATCTCGCGTCCGAGTTTCATGCGCCCCTCTTCGGTGAGCGCCTGCGGACCAAAGGCAACCTGCAGCGGGGCCAGAGGGCCTTGACCGACTCCACTGATTCCAGGGCCGCCGTAGTTCAGGAAATCGGTCGGCGGGAAGAAACAGGCAGCTGCCTGCACAGCACTGCTTTGTCGCTCCACGGGGTCAGGCGAATCGGTATTACCCGGTCCTCCCTGTGTCGCGAGTGACAGGGTCAGGTGGCCCCCGGAACTCGCTCCCAATACACCGAGCCGGTTCGCATCCACACCGTACTTCCCGGCATTGGTCCGAATGAAGCGGACAGCTCGCTGCACGTCCTGTATCTCTTCGGCAATCGTAAACTTCGGCTGGGAACTGGTGACCACGGCAAAGACGGTATACCCGCGCTTCAGATACTCTGCGTAGTCGTCCGGCCGAATGGTGACCATCAGAGGAGTGTCCTTGCTCGACAGCCACCCTCCGTTAACCAGAAACACCAATCCGGCACCATTCGGTTTCTCCGGTTGGAAGGCATCAAGCGTCAGAGCCATGCCATGCTTCCGCCCGTAGATGACATCCTCAGTGCGGCGGGCTTTCACTTCGGCCTGGGCATCGATGCAACCCAGAATGAGCAGGGCACACACACTCAGGATTTGCTTGAGACGGTACATCATCATGGGGTCGTCCTGCTGGAAGTCGCGGAAGTCAGGCTCGAATTGTAATTGCCTGCCCCCGTCTTGACTTTCTCAGCTGTGGGCACGATGCCGAAGATGTGGGGCATCTTGCCGGGCCGGTGCCACATACGGTAGCTTCACGAGGCGAGACGTGGGCAGAGTGACACGCGACGCCTCACCCTTAGTTGTCCCCCTTACCGCAGTCTCTGGGATCTCTCATGTCCTCACGCCGCCAGTTTCTCAGTCACAGTTTCGATGTCCCCACGGCATTGGCACTTGGAGCCTGGGTGAATCCGGGGATTCAGGCGGTGGGGGCCGAGCGATCGGCGAATTCTCGGCTTGGCGTTGGTGCCATCGGGCTGAGGTATCAGGGCACAGTTGTCACCCTCAAGGCTCAAGAGTACGGCAATATCGTGGCTGTGTGTGATGTCGACCGCCATGTGCGAGAACAGGCCCGCGCGAGTTTCGGCAGCACACCGGCGATTGAGGAAGATTACCGTGACCTGTTAAAGAACAAGAATGTGGATGTGGTTGTCATCGGGACGCCTGATCACTGGCACGCGAAGATGGTGATCGATGCCTGCCGGGCCGGGAAGGATGTCTATTGCGAGAAGCCGCTGACACTCACCATTGATGAAGGCAAAGTCCTCTCGAAGGTCGTGGCGGAGACGGGGCGTGTCGTGCAGGTCGGTTCATGGCAGCGGAGTGACCACCGCTTTCGGACGGCTGTCGAGTACGTCAGGGCGGGGCGGATTGGCGAGTTGCGGACCGTGGAGGTCGTCCTCGGCAAGAATGAGCAGGGCGGGCCGTTTGAACGCACAGCCCCGCCGAAGAACCTCAACTGGAACCTCTGGCAGGGACAGACCCCCGAGGTTCCCTACATCGCCGAACGCAGCCACTACACCTTCCGCTGGTGGATGCAGTATTCCGGTGGACAGATGACCGACTGGGGAGCCCATCACATCGACATTGCCCACTGGGCGATCAATTCCCAACCGGTCAAAATTGAGGGGACGGCGACCTGGCCCGACGTGGCTGATGGTTACAACGTAGCAAAGGACTTTTCGGCGAAGTACACTTATGCGAATGGGGTGGAACTCACTGTGCAGGACCATGGTCGCAACGGGATCCTGTTCACCGGAACCGAAGGGCGGATCTTTGTGAATCGCGAGTCCCTGTCAGGGAAGGCTGTGGAACACCTGGCGGGTCAGCCCGAGTCGCGCGAGGCGTTTCGCCTGTATGATTTCGATAATCTCACCCGGCCCACGCGGGTGGGAAAGCTCGACGCGATCGTGAATCATGTCGGGAACTTTTTCGATTGCGTCATAGCGAAACGAAAGCCACTGTCGGATATCGAGGGGCAGCACCGCAGTGTCAGCGTCTGCCACCTGGGGAACATCGCGATGCGTGTTGGCCGGCCGCTGACATGGGATCCCGAGCAGCAGGAGTTCCCGGGAGATGACCAGGCGAATTCGTTCTTGAAGCGTGAACAACGCGCCGAGTTTGAGGTGGCATGAATCTCCCGGTGACTACTTTGCTTGCGGCAGCCCCAGTTTCCGGAAGCACTCGAACGGAGGCTCATAAGCATTGGCCCCCTCCTCGCGAGAGGTAAAGAAATTGAACAAATAGACGCCATCGGCTCCCTGTTCCATCAGCTTCGCTCCGGCGTCGATGTACTCGGCAGAGGACAGGTTCTTCTGTCCACCTCCGCGTGTACATTCGATACCGCCATAGACCGGGACACTGGGGATCGCCTTCTTCCACACTCCCATTGGGAGATCACCGCGTTCAAAGAGGAATTCGGAGACGGCGACGAAATCGACCCAGCCGTTGGTCACCCACGCCGGGACATCGCAACCGATCTGGCGAGC
>QWOR01000197.1 GCA_003669575.1 Planctomycetota bacterium
CCGGAGTCGACGGGATCCAGTTTCTCTAGCCGTCCAAGGAGATCTGCGAGAGCGGATTCATCGAGTTGCACCTGTCGCATCAGCGGTTCGTTGGGATGTGAGGTCGTCAGGACAGTGACACTGTCCTGGGTACCGACCTGGCGGAGGATCTCCCCGGCGGTGCGACGGGCCTGGTCAAACGTCACCGTGGTTGTCTGCTTATTTCCCATGCTGAGTGAATCGTCGATCACGATGACCCGGCTGGCTCTCCCCGACAGACGCAACATTCCCGCGAGGTTGGTTCCCTTTCCCACGGGGCGAGCGATCGCAAAGATAAGTGCCATCACGGCGAGAGTTCGCAAAGCCAGCAGGAGCCACTGCTCGATCTGTAATCGGCGACGATTCGTCTTGAGCGTCAGCCGCAAATACTTCATCGGCGCCCAGTCGACCCGAATAAACCGTTTGCGGTTCAACAAGTGAATGATGATCGGCGCACTGGCCAGCAGCAGACCGAACAACAGACTGGGGTACAGGAACGTCAAGGGGAGCAGGCCAAAAGTAGGAAACGTTGAGTCAGGGTGTTTCGAAGAATCGAATCAGCTCGCGGGTGTGTCCGGGAGAGGCCGATTCGGGTCAGAGCTGCTCTCTTCCGCGCGTCCCAGACCGGAAATCCGGCCGCGATGTCGCTTGGGGCCCGACAGCTGCCGGGTGTGCAGAAAATGGCTGAGCTTGATCCCGAGTTGTTCGTCGGTGAGGATCTGCAGGTAGTCGATCCCGCCGTACTGACAGCGGGTCCGCACCTCTTCGATGAAACCCTGCATGGCTGCCTGATACGCTTCGCGAAAGGCCCACGGTTCGGCGAAGAGTTCTTCGTTGCCTTCCATGTCCCGGAAGATCACCGAGTCCTTGAACGGGAGTTCGATCTCCTCACGATGCAGGATATGCAGGATCACAATCTCATGCCCTGCGTGCTGCAGCTTGCCCAGGGAGTCGTAGAGCGTGTCGAGCGGTGTGAGCAGATCGGACAGCACCACGACCATGCCGCGACGGGGATACTTGTCGGCCAGCCGCTTAACGACCTGACCCAGATCGGTCTCGCCGGAGCATTTCGTCTGTTCCAGGATGTCAGCGAAGCGAATCAGCTGCGAGGAGGCACTCGACTGCGGAAGTTCCTGAGAGATGGCTGTGCTGATCGTGGCGAGGCCGACGGAGTCACGCTGCTTGATCAGTGCCCCCGCCATGCCACAGGCAATCGTCGCTGCGGTGTCGAACTTGGAACGGGGCGTGCCGTACGACATCGACGCACTGGCATCGACGATGAAGAAAGCCCGCAGGTTCGACTCTTCTTCGTACCGCTTGATGTAGAACCGGTCGCTGCGGCCAAAGACCTTCCAGTCGATGTTCTTAAGGTCATCGCCCGGAGTGTAGGAACGGTAGTCAGCGAACTCGGGCGACAACCCATGCAACGGGGAGCGGTGTAGTCCCGAAATGGCCCCCTCCATCGGCTGACGGGCACGAATGCCAATCGCGGTCAGTTGGGACAAGAGTTCGGGATCAAGGTAAGACATCAGTGGGTATCAACGTGGAAGAAGCTGGAACACGATCATCGACGAGCACGAGCGTCACAGGCCGAGACTTAGCTCGCGACCGGCTTCAGTGACCGTTGAACCTGCGGGTCGGTCGCAGCCGCGGTCTGGTGGATCGGGATCGTATCGATCAGCTTCTGAATCACAGTGTCTGGAGTTTGCCCCTCCGCTTCTGCGTTGTAAGACAGCACGATGCGATGCCGGAGGACGGGGACCGCAGCAGCCTGCAGGTCTTCCACAGTGACCTCGGGGCGACCGTAAAGGGCCGCACGAGCCTTGGCGGCGAGGATCATCGATTGTCCGCCACGTGGGCCGACGCCCCATAACACCCAGTTACGCACAAAGGCCGGCGTATCTGGATCGTCTTTGCGTGTCGCCCGCACGATGTTCATCGTGTAATCCACGAGCAGGTCACTGATCGGCACGCGACGGATCAGTGATTGCAGGGCCAGCACTTCCTCACCCGTCAAGACGGGGGTGGGATTGCTGGGGGGGGCCCCCGTCATAGCCCGGTAGATCTTGCGCTCTTCCTCCCGCGTGGGATAACCGACGATGACCTTCATGATGAAGCGGTCGAGCTGAGCTTCGGGCAGGGGGTACGTCCCTTCCTGCTCGATTGGATTCTGCGTGGCGAGAACGAAGAACGGACTGGGCAGCTGATAATGATGATTGCCCGCCGAGACCTGGCGTTCCTGCATCCCCTGCAGCAATGCGGCCTGTGTCTTGGGTGGGGTGCGGTTGATTTCGTCGGCGAGCAGGATGTTAGCGAAGATCGGCCCGTGGACGAACTTGAACTCACGGACACCGGTTTGCCGGTCTTCGTGAAGGACTTCGGTCCCGGTGATGTCGGCGGGCATCAAGTCGGGCGTGAACTGGATTCGTCCGAAGTTCAGCGACAAGCTGCGGGCGACTGTTTGCACCAGCAACGTTTTCGCCAGCCCGGGCACGCCTTCGAGGATACAGTGTCCACCCGCGAAGATCGCGATAAGCAGTTGTTCGACGACCGTTTCCTGGCCGATGACGACGGTTCGAATTTGCTCGCGGATGCGCTCCTGAGCCGATTTCAATTTGGTCAAAGCTGCCAGATCAGGCGGTGTTTCATGCGTCATGAAAGAGGTCTCAGTCATCGAGTGGAAGTGAACGCAGTAGTGTGTGGGGTGGCGATCCGTTGGGGGAGGAGCTCAACTCATCGCTGGTAGATGGGCAGATACTTGTACGGCAGCTGAAGCAGGATACAGGCGAGGCTGGTACTGAAGACGTGACCGACTTCTGCCTGCCAGGCTCCGTCGGCCTGCTGTTGCTTAAGCAGGTTGTCGCGGGCCTTGGGGAAGTAAGCGTCCCAGTACTCATCCCCTGCCTGGTAGAACGCCAGTGAGGCATACAGGTGCAGGTAGAAGTAGTGACCGCTCTGGAACTCGCTCCTGTTCCCTTTGAATTGCTGCATGACATAGTTCATGCATGATTCGGCCAGCGGGGATTCGTATTCACCCGCCGAGTACAGGCAGCAGACTGCAGCTGCAGTAATCGGGAGACGTGTGTCACTCCCCGAGTGGTAGGAGTAGCGAATCCCGCCTTCCGGGGTCTTGCACATTTCGAGGTAGCGGGTTGCGCCTTCAATGGTCCCTTTGGGGATCGAGAACCCGGCGTTGTGGGCGGCTCGCAGTCCCTGCATCTGGGTGACGGTCACGCTGCCTTCGTCGCCGCCGCCGGGGTAGTAGGTCCAGCCACCAAGGTTGCTCTGCCCCGTCGAGGTCAGCTGGATCGCCTGCTTGATGACCGACTCCATTTTCTTGCGGACCTCCGGGCGAGTCTCCATACCATAGGCACTGGCGAGGAACATCATGCCGAAACCGTGTCCGTACATCGGATGGCCTTGCTCCTCGCCCTCGGCAATGAGTCCCGTCGACTGGGCCCGGCTGACAATATAGGAGGTCGCTCGCCGCACTTGATCGGCATACGCTCCGCGGGTCGAGGTGCTGCCATTCGCGAGAAACGCCATGCCCGCCAGTGCCGCCATCGCCACGGGGTAGGTGTCGCCATCGGAGTGGCCATGCCAGCTGCCGTCGTTGGCCTGTGTCTTGGTCAGAAAGTCGAGCCCCTTTTTGACGGAATTCACCGACTCTGGGGTGATGTGCTTGGGCAGCAGATCGTCCCCCCATGACAGGCGTCCCCATCCCGCAGCAGAAGCTGCGGCGAGTCCAGCCAGCAAGCGGCGTCGGCTCAACGGAATCGACATCGGCAGAGTTCCTCGGATTCGCGGGACAACCAGCTGGGAAGGGGTTATTCGCCGACTTCGAATTCGACATCGAGCGACGCGGTGACCGGGATTTCCTGCAGACTATTGGTGGAGAACTGTTCCGCTTCCTTCTCTGCACCAGCATTCATCATGGCGATCAGCAGGTTCATCTGATTCGGGGAGTTGTTCTGAGCAGGGGTGGTTTCGTTAATAGCACGGACCTTACCCAGTTTGAGCCCGGCCAGCTTCGCCAGACGATCCCCCTGACGCCTGGCGTTCTTCATGGCTTCATCGAAGGCCTGTTGCCGGGCTCCCTCCACGTCTGACAGTCGGAATCGGACCATGGCGGCACCGTTTGATTGATAGCTGCCCGTAAACTGGTTGTAGACTGGTTGTCCGTCGGGGCCGCCGATGGCGATTCCCGCATCCTTGCCAGCGTCGACGATCTTGACGAGCGTTTCCAGAATCTGATCGTTCGTCAGCTTGTCGATTCCATCGATACGAAGCGAAAGAGGTTCCGCCAGATTCAAGGGTCGGTTCGCGGTCGGAGTCACTGGCATGCCTCGCATTCTGGCCTGTTGCGAGGCGGCATCAGGTTGCGAAGTGATGTCGATGCGGCCACTTTTCACCTTGAGGCCCGGGACCTGCAGGGCTTCGATCGCCTCCACAGCACGCTGGCGATTGTTGCGATACTTGGTGATGGCATCGCCCGCCAGCTCTGAGCTGCCACTGACGTTGGCATCGATCTCCAGGACGTCCGCCCGCAGCTTGACGAGGCCCGTCGCCTTCACCGAGATGCCGGACTTCCCTTGAGCAAATACGGAAGGGGTCGCCATCAGCAACGCCAGACCGACAACCAACGAGTGCTTCCAGTAAGACATCGGAGAAGTTTCCTTGATGTTGTGAGCGACGGGGGGATCTGGCTGTGAGTGAGGAACGTCAGGCGTCACGAGAATTCGCCGGAACGAACCTTCGACTATTTCGATGTGGTGGTTTCTGATTTCGGCGGTTCGGGCTTTGAGAGCTGGTAACCCGTGACGTCATAGTTGGTCACCGTGACGAGATGATTCCCAACCACTCGCATGGAGATCCCGGAGGAATCTGTCTGTCCCGTACGAACAATGCGTGCGACGCGTCCATCCTGCTGGTGCAATTCGTAGATACCACGCTGAGTGGCGACGAACACGGAGTCCCCTGAAGAGGCCAGGCTCAATCCGCCACCACTCACCGGCAGTCTGATCGACCAGTGCAACTTGCCCGTCGCCCGGTCGTATGCGGATAGCTCGGAGTTCATCAGGTAGACATGCTGGTCATCCGCGTCGACAATCATGGAAGAGGAAGTCGTCGGGCGTTTCCATACGACTTTCTGTGACTCCATGTCGACGCAGTACAGCTCGCTCTTGCCCACTTCTTTAATCAGCAGGACTCCGTCGCGTACCAGCATTCGTCCACGAGTATGGAACCGCTTCTCTTCCGGAAGTGGTGTGTCTGAATAGTAGTAGTTGTCACCATCGGTCGTCGTCTTTTGCTCGTACATGACGAACTGGCCCAAGACCTTCTTCTCCTCAGGGGAGATGCGCAATACGAGCCCCGATTGATTCATCAGACAGAGCTGGTTTCCTACTTCGGACACCTCCGGAACAGAAAATATCCGACCGCCCGAATAGGGATTGTTCTTGCCTTCAAAGGTTCCAAGCGAAATCGACCATTTGTTGACGCCATTCGCGAGACTGATGGCACCCAATGTCATGGAGGACTGTTGCTGTGCGTGCGAGATGACGAGCAAATGATCCTGAAACGGGTAAAGCAGCCCCAGATAACTCTGCTGGCCGCCTTGTTCTCCTCCCAACGACCAATGCTTCTCGCCGGTCTTGGCATTCCAGCAGGTCAAGGGGATTGGAGGCTGCCAGTAGTTGAGTCGATCAAGGGGCAGGGCTGTGGTCACCACGCGATCGCCGACGACCTGGATCGAATACTGGCCGAGATCGACGCGGCCCTGCTGCATCTCTGCAAAGTGCGGGGGGACTTTATCAAAGCTGTCGGTCCTCCAGGCGAGTTTGCCCGTAGAGACCTCCACCGCAAAGATCACTCCCATCCAGTTGACGTAGACTCGTTCGGAGTCGGCGGCGGAGTTGGGCACAACGGTTTCAAGACCAGATTGATAATAGGAGTTGGAAGCGACTGCCTGCTGCAGAGAGACTCGACCTTTGGATGACAGGTATTGAACCCGCCACGCCGGTTGCAAGGCTCCCGGAGGCAAGTCAAATCGTGTGCTGGCCACAGCTGCTTCAGCTGCTTTCGACATGTTGCTGACCAGATGGCTGACATAGTCAGCTGCGTTGACTTCCTTGCCGGCGATCTTGACCAGTTCGCTCGGGTACTGCTGCTTCAGTTGAGAGAAGAGCGAGCTGGCCTCTCTGGCCCGCCCGGAGGCGACGTACGCAGCTGCGGTTTTGACCAGGATGCGAGGCAGGGGAATGTTGGTGTCGGTGTGGTAGTCGAGAATCGACTTCCAGCGCGTAATCGCTTCAGCAAATTCGCCGCGCTCGAAAGCCACATCCCCCAGCAGGTTGGCTGCATCATCCCCAAATGAGGTAATGAAGTACTGATCGTAAATGGCCCGGGCGGTTGTTGTGACCTGAGGATCGTTGGCGGCCAGCTCTGACTCCAGCTTGGAGTAGAGTTTCTTGGCGTTTGGCTCGTGGAAAAGTCGGAAGGCAGCTCGCCCCTCGGCGTTCACATTCACGAGCATCTGCCAGAGTCGGGTTTCGGCCGGGATCAGAAATCCATCACCCGTGGGCAACATCCCGACGCGTTTTTCGACCGGAAGGTTGTCAAGTACCCGGAATGCCTTCTGCCATTCGCCTCGTTCGGAGTGGCGCTCAAAGTCGGTGACCGCGTTCTGAACAGCCTCGTCCACGCCAGCCATCGATTGTTGCCCGCCGTTCGCCGACGATAAATTGGCTCGGATGACACGCATCTGCGCGGAAGCGGGACGCGGGATAAAGCTACTGAATATCAGTACAAGTGTCGTGATGAATCTGGAGGAGGTGCTGTGGATGCACAGTAGGGCCGAGGGCAGTCTGTTCGACATCGTCATTCCCATCTGATCCTTACCCGGGACACTCTCGAATCACACTGGGGAAGCTGGCTGGAACATTCCAGCAGAGAACTCTGAACACGAACACCAGCAACCCGATCGATCGACTACCACTAGGTAAGACGCATAACTCCCCCTCCCTGATGACTGAATTCCATCCGATTCTTCAAGATTATCAATATTTCATTCTGCCAATCTTTCTGGCCTCTGGCAACAGTCAGTGAGGCCATCAACTCTCAATATTTGAACCTGCGCAGTGCAGGTCCTGATTGCAGAAATGCTTATGATCACAAGAAAAATGAGACACCTGATATTGAAGCCATGGAAGATTCAGTGAGTGTTCAAACGGAGTGTGGCCGATCCCGATCCAGAGACTTGCCCCGGTCTTTTTGCTGGATTTGGGTTGTTGACTTCGCTGAAACCGCTTGGTACCGTGGAGACCTCTTCTTTTGTCTTTGTTCGTTTCTCGTCCCCCAGTTCCTTTTCTGGATCTCTTTTCAGGACCAACCGAAACAACTCGATGCGAGAGATGTCTACTCGCTCCGACACGTTGAACGGCGTTGAGAAACGACGTATTCTGCGTCAAGATGGTGCTGTGCGGATCGAACTTGAGCCGGTCGCTACCGGTCTGCTCGACTTGAAGACAGCGAACTACTGAGGATCGGTGATTCGATGATTCAGGCAGAACTGCGAATAGCAGCTGGGAATCGGCTAGGCAGCTCTATTCCCCTTCCGCAGGGTAAGTTTTTAGTTGGTCGTGAAGAAGACTGTCACCTGCGCCCCAATAGCGATCTTGTCAGTCGACATCACTGTGTGTTTACAGTCGATGACTTTTCAGTTCGGTTAAGGGATCTCGGTAGTACGAACGGTACATTTGTGAATGGGGAGCGGCTTAAGGGAGCCGTGATGCTGAAGCAGGGCGATCGAGTCCTGATCGGGAAGCTCGATTTTGAAGTCGTTATGAAGGAAGCAGTGGCTGCACCTCCTTCTCCGGGTGTTGATACCGTGATGATCGCCGGTTCGCCCGATTCTGCCTCGGTTTCGACTCAGTTCTCCATGCCCGTCGTCAATCTGACGAAGACGATCGACGACAGTGGGTTTGTGAACCCAGCTGAAGCTGCAGGACAGGCCCCCCCGGCACCAGCCCCTGTGGCTGAACCAGTTCCCGTGCCCTCCAGCGCGGATACGCAGATGCTCACACAGCAGGGAATGATGCAGCCGGGCATGATGCCTCCCGGATACGGAATGCCGGTCGGTTATCCGCAGCAACCGTACATGCAGAATCCTTACGGTTATCCCAGCTACCCACAGCAGATGCCGATGGGCGGCTACTACGGTCAGCCGATGGGATATCCCCAGATGCCACAACAGATGATGCCCCCGGGATATGGGATGCCTCAGCCGGGGATGATGATGCCCCAGCAGCCAATGCCCGAGGCAGCACCTGAAGCTCCTGCCGCTCCATCTGCATCGTCGTTAGGAGTCAAGCTGCCTGATCCCGCAACTTCGGGAGCCAAGGAACCGCCGCCCGCTGCCCCAGCCGCAGCTCCCTCTTCAGTGGCCGGATCACCCGTGGTTCATATCCCAACCGCTGCAGCCGATATCATTAAGCAGTACCAGACTCGCCGCTAACCGCCGGTGAGATGCCCGGATCGAATTAGAAAGCCCCGCAACCCAATCAGGTTGCGGGGCATTTTCGTTGTCGTTCATCTGGCGTATCGCCAGCTCCGGCCCGATCTCCTATTTACCAATCGTTCCCCCGGCGTTCATCGCCATGTTCCCGCCGTCCATCGGAATCAGGGCCCCGGTGATCCAACACGAGGCATCCGACGCCAGCAGCACGACCAGCCCCTGAATGTCGGTGGGCTTGCCGAGTCTCCCGGCGGGGATTCCGCTCAGCCAGCGCTGCTCGATCGATGGGTCAGCTGCGATCCGCTTTTCGAGACTGGGGTTCATGACCTGGGCTGGAAGAATCGCATTGACCCGGACTCCACGGCCAGCCCACTCGGTACTCAGCTCTCGGGTCATCTGGACCACAGCGCCCATCGACATGCTGTAGGCGATGTGTCCGCGTCCCAGTGCGGTCATGCTGGCCAGCGAGCCGATGTTCAGGATGCTGCCACGTCCGGCCTTCAGCATTCTGCGCCCGGCTTCCTGACACATCTTGAACCGTCCGAAGACGAGGTTCTGAAAAACCTGCTGGACCTGCTCGAGCGAAATCTCCTCGGGGGCTCCGAGGATCCCTTCCCCGGCAATGTTGCCGAGGAAGTCGACGCGTCCACCGAATTCGCGATCGACCACACCCCACAAAGATCCAATATGACCAAGGTCAGATACGCTGCCACTGAATGGCACAGCCCGACGCCCGAGGGCTTCGACATCGCGAGTCGTCTGTTGGAGTCCCGCTTCGTTCAGATCGGCCAGCAGCAGGTCTGCCCCATGTTCTGCCAGTGCCAGGGCCGATGCACGTCCCATCCCGCTGGCAGCTCCCGAGATCACAGCGACTCGCCCCGTCAGGTCAAACAAACGATCTGGCATTTCCAGTAGTCCTCAATCAGTTCAGGTGAATCTTCAGCGAGGCCAGAGCCAATGGCCCTGCCATCGGAGTGCAGATGACTGCGGCGATGAGCATGTGTCATGGCGGGATCGCATCGTGTCATACAGGCTGCTCTTGGCGGCGATCTCTCACCACCCTAGCAACTCTTTCAGCATAGGCCATTGCTTGGTCATAAAGACCAGGCCCGACATCCCGAGGTAGAACACCCCACAGGCCAGCACTCCGGCCCGATGATACCAGCGTGGCTGAATCTCCGCAGGCAAGAGTCGACAGTTGATCCACAACAGGTGGAACGAGGTCACTCCCAGGGCCAGATTGTTCAGGTTCGCCACGACCAGTGTCATCAGCCGGGGCGTCCCGTAGTTGCTGAAAATGTAAGTAAACACCACGGTCCAGGTCAGAAAGAAGGCCAAAATGGTGTAGTAGACCACTTTAACAGCGTTGCCATCGGGGTTGTTTCTCAGCCGACGGCTGCCTGACCAGAGTATATCGGTCCAGCGCCGGCTGAAGTCGTCGACGATCGACATCTGGCTGGGCAACATCACCAGCATCCCGACCAGGATCGTAACGATCCACATGACATTCGCCATCGCCGGGCCAAAACGCGGGTCACGGCTGATCCCGTCAGCTGTGATGAGCGATTGAGCCCAGTCGAGTTTTGATCCGACCAGTGTTGAAGTGTCGGAAAACTCCAGCGAAAGCAGAGCGGGCAGCGCCATTCCCATGAAGCAGCCAGGCCCCCAGACGAACACTTGGTCGACGACGATGTATTTCCACCAGTCTTTCCACTTGCGCAAGTTATCGGTGGTTATCGAGAAGGCTTTTCCCAAATGGCTAAGCGTGACTTCCTTGCCTCCGACAGCGCTGGGGATGGCACCCACGACGCTCCCCATGCCCCAGCCCTTGTCACGGACGAAGTTGCTGTAGGTCGCATTCGAAAGCCCACCACCCCCCGCATAACCAGCGAAGGCACCGAGTGTCGCGATGTTACCCATCGCAATCAGTGGCCATCCGTCTCCGCTCCACAGGCTCTGAAACACGTTGACAGTGGCGTCTTTTCCATCCACCGTGGTGGGCACAGTCCCGAACTTCAGGAATCCACTGAAGACATTCGCCCAGTTCTCCACACTCACGCACGTCACGCCAACGATTAGACAGAACCCGAGAACAATCACGACCTTCGTGGTCATGATCGCCTGCAGCATGTTGTAGATCTTGCCCCCCAGCAATACGGGCACAGCGACCAGAAAAATGAATAAGTAGGCCAGCGTCGTCACCAGCCAGCGGTCCTCCACCCCCGGCGGACGGTCAAGGTAGAGCGATGCAGCCATCGCCGCCCCGTGTGTCGAAAGCCCCGGGATCAGTGAGCTGAGATTCAAAAAAAGAATCACGCCCATCCAGAAGCGTGGGCCGGGCTTGGTGCGCATGAACCCGGTGAAGATCGGTTCGCCGCAATAAAGTGCGTATCGACCGCATTCCAGGTTGTAGAACACCTGGCAAATGATCGCGATCGTCGCGATCCACATCAGACCGCCGCCATATTTGGCTGTGATATCGGGCCCAAGCAACCATTCCCCGCCGCCAATCTGGATGCCCATCATGACGATGCCCGGACCCACGAATCGGGTCCAATGTTCCCACCTGAGCGGTTTCGGTTCGGGTAGATCAGCCACCTCCCACGCGGGGAGGCAGTTTGGGATTTGCGGTCGGTCCATGGGGCGAGCAGCCTGGAGTTTGTCTGACGTACTGGGACGAGTGTCCCTCTTTAAAGGTCAGTCCAGAATGCAGGCTAACGCACCCTCCGTTCCCGTGCGAGTATCAACAGCGCTGAATGTGACCACATCCGGTGCTTACTTCTGGGAACGTACCAGTCGTATACCACGTCCCTCGTATAGCTGTTTAAAATCCTCGAACTTCAAGAGTTCCCGTCCCACTGATGGATCCCCCATCAGACAGATTCCGATGGAGTTCATCTCCATCAGCACTGATGAGTGGGATGTCCCGACGATCCAACCCCCCGCTTCGTATTCGGGATTGTGATCGGCCACCTGCGTGGTGAGTCGCATAAACACGATCGCGGGAAATACCTGGCCCTGCTGGATCTGATCTGCATTCAACGAGAACACCTCAACGTCCCAGTCTGTCCCCGCCGTCTTGAGCTTCATGCCGCGATATAGGCCAAGCCACGAGGTGCCTTTGCGAGTGATACTGAGTTTGGCCATCTCCTGCTCCGTGGCCTCGATCTGATGCATCCGGAGTAAGGTTGCAGCAGCAGCTGCGCTACAGGTGTCGTGCGTGGATTGACGACAGACGCCATCCTCCCATGTATCACCGCATTCGGGAACCTGGCCGCGAAACGGAAAGTAAACCGCGTACGCCGAGGCCCCGAAGAGCAGGGCGACAATGGCGACTCTTCGAATCGTGGGCGGCGGAACACGGTTCCACGCCAATCCCGCCAGCACAGCCATCGCCAGCGGAAATCCATTCCCCAGTACGATCAGATTCGAAAACGGCAGCCACTTTGCCAGGACGATATTGTCCCAGACATCCCGTACATAAAAACCCAGCAGAATTAGAACAGCTGCGGCCAATGCATCGCACAGCCTGGGATGCAACTTCGCTCCGAGACGCATCGTCAGATAGAACACTCCCAGCGATAGAGCTGCCAGGATTACCGCCCCC
>QWOR01000324.1 GCA_003669575.1 Planctomycetota bacterium
CGTTCTGCATCCTGGGGTGGCTTCCCCAACCGAATCATCGCCACGAGATGATCTGATGCGCCGTCTTGTCAAAGCTCAGGATCTCCATCTGATCGATCGTGTCACAGGAGATGAGTCCTCAGCAGCTGATCTGTTGAGTCGATGGATTGAGAAACATCGAACGGCAAAATGATGGCGACGTGAACGCGACTTGCTCACTCGACCCGAAATCGGGAATCAGGAGGCGCATCGGCTTCAGGTGCGACCTCCTTTTTGATTTCACGATAGAGAACGACTATCTTTCGCTCTGCTGTGGTGGAAAGGCTCAAACGCTCGGCATCCATCCTGCAACTATCGCCACAATGACTTGAGGACTGCATGAAGATCACCGGCATTGAGACACTGGTTTGCCACGCACGGATGAGAAACTGGATTTTCGTCAAGGTGCTCACCGACCAGCCGGGGTTGTTCGGGTGGGGTGAGGCGACTCTCGAATGGCATACTCGCAGCGTCGTTTCCGCAATTGAAGATCTGTCCCAGCTGCTGATTGGGGAAGATCCCCGCCGGGTGGAGTACCTTTGGCAGATGATGTATCGCCAGCACTTCTGGCATGGTCATGGGATCACTCGCGCCACTGCGATTGCCGGGATCGATCTCGCGCTGTGGGACATCATGGGCAAGGTCACCAACATGCCCTGTTCAATGCTCTGGGGTGGACCAGTTCGTGATTACGTCCGAACCTACAGCCATCTCGGTGGCGGAAAGATGGAGGACTTTTACGAGACCGCAGCGGATGACGCGAAGCGGTTCGGCGATCTGGCCCGCAAGGCGGTCGCCGATGGATTCACCGCATTCAAGTCGATGGCTGTGCCCCCCACGATGCCGCTCGAAGGACTCAAACCGATCAAGACAGCTGTCGCCGCTGTTGAGGCGATGCGGGAAGCGGTCGGTGATTCGATCGATATCATGGTCGACTGTCACGCCCGGCCTTCCCCGGCGATGGGCCTGCAATTTGCCAAGGCGCTCGAACCCTACGGGCTGTACTTCTTTGAAGAGCCGTGCTGGCCCGAGAGCGTTGATGGGTTGGCGGCCATCCAGGCCGCCGTGTCGACTCCGATCGCGACGGGCGAACGCGTGACTCACCTGGCGGGGTTCCGCGATCTGTTTGCCGCCCGCGCTCTCAGTGTCTGTCAGCTCGACATCACTCACTGCGGTGGATTCACTGAGGCCCGCCGCGTGGCTGCTTTGGCCGAGGCCTACCGCATTTCACTGGCGCCTCATAATCCTCAGGGCCCGGTCAGCACCGCCGCTTCGCTGGAGTTCGGGTTCTCTCAGCCGAGCTACATCATCTGCGAAACAGTACACGGCGACGTGCCCTGGCGTGAGGATGTCGTGCAAGAGGGCTTTGTCACCGAGAAGGAAGGCCGCATCGTCCGTCCGAACAAGAAACCCGGACTCGGCATCACCATCAACGAAGCCGAGGTCCGCAAGCACCCGTTCCAGCAGGAACTTCCCCAGCGCGTCTACTACAAGGACGGCAGCATCGGCGACTGGTAAGTCGCGGTCGCAGGTGGTTGTTCTTCTCGGCGTTGATGTCGGGCATCGCGATTGTGCGGTGCCCGACCGCTTTCAAAGGCCTCAATATGCCCCGTCCACTCTGTGGCGTTCTGCCGATTGTTCATACGCCGTTCACTGCTGACGATCAGATCGATTCGGCCGCGCTGCGTCGAGAGATTGACTGGGCCTACAGCGTGGGAGCAAGTGGGCTCGGGACCGGAATGGTCTCTGAGATCCTGCGGCTGACCTTTGACGAACGGCGGACATTGACGGAGCAGATCGTTGAGATCAGCGCTGGGCGTGGGGCGGTCTTTGTGGCGGTTGGTTCGGAGAGTGGTAAGCAGGCCCTTCACTACGCCCGGCATGCGGAGCAGGTGGGCTGTGATGCCGTCATGGCAGCCCCGCCACTGACGACGAGTCTGTCGATCGCCGCTCACGTCGACTACTACCGCGAGATCGCGGAGGGCATCTCGCTGCCCGTGATCGTGCAGGATGCATCGGGTTATGTCGGTAAGGCTATCCCACTCGAAGTCTACGTCCAGCTGCTCGACCTGTACGGTCCCGACAAGATCGTGTTCAAGCCCGAAGCGGCTCCGATTGGTCCGAACCTCTCCTTGCTGCGAGACGCGACCCAGGGCCGAGCGAGGATCTACGAAGGCTCGGGCGGCATCCTGCTCGTCGACAGCTACCGCCGGGGAATTGCGGGCACGATGCCGGGGATGGACCTGCTCGATGGGATCGTGGCGGTGTGGAATGCCCTGGAACAGGGAGACGACTCGCGGGTGTATCCCGTCTACTTCCCGATTTGCTCCATTGTCGCACTCCAGCTGCAGGCTGGTCTCGATGGATTTCTGGCCGTGGAAAAGTACCTGATGGTCAAACGCGGTCTGTGGCAGTCCGAGCGTCGCAGGGCTCCCTACGGCTGGTCGCTCGACGAAGAAACCGCCCGGGAGGTCGACCGCCTGTTCGACATCATGCAGCGGGCATTGGCGACGAAGTGATCGCCCTCCCCTTCGTCCCAGAGAGTTTACACCCGCGTTTTCCGGGGCTATGAAGTACTTCACCGGAGAACCGCATGACGACATCAGCTGACGATTCACCATCAACGTTTTGGGATCGGTACATCGTCCTGAGTTTCTTATGCCTGATGGCAGTGATCGCCTATGTCCAGCGGGCGGCACTCAGTGTTCCGGCCAAGGAAATCGCTGCTGACTTAAAGTTTGCGAACCAGGCCCTCGATATGCAGTGGGTCTTTTTCTGCTGGTATTTCACCTATGCGATCTTTCAGATCCCCAGTGGCCGATTTGCCGATCGGCTGGGGAGTCGCTGGGCTCTCGCGGTGCTGTGCAGCATCTGGTCTCTCGTGACCGCAGCTGCGGGGTTCGCGACCAGTTTCACTTCACTGATCATCGTGTGGGGATTGATGGGGCTGGCACAGGCCGGGGCTTTTCCCTGTGCTGCAAAGGCCATCGGTCAAATCTTTCCCGACACTGAACGCGCCCGGGCGTCAGGGATTCTCGCTAGTGGAATGATGATTGGATCAGCGATTGGGCCCTACCTGACAGGCCAGCTGCTGCAGTATTTCCAGGGAGCCAGCATCGCACAGCAATGGAAACCGTGGCGAATCGTTTTCAGCGTGTACGCAATACCGGGGATCCTCTGGGTGGTGGCATTCCTGATGTCGGTTCGCTCTCATCAGCTGCCAAGAGCAAATCTTTCGCAGCAGGCGAAGCTCGCGAAACCGATCGACTGGTCGCGCGTCTTCCAGAGTGGATCTCTGGCTCTGCTATGTGGACAGCAGTTTTTTCGAGCTGCAGCGATGGTGTTCTTCGCCACCTGGTTCCCGTCATTTCTGCAGGAAACTCGCGGTGTCTCAAGGCTCGATTCCGGACTGCTGACGACAATTGTCGGAGTGGGGGGAGTGCTCGGCAGTTTGAGCGGAGGCTTTTCGTCCGACTGGCTGCTGAAGAAGACTGGCAACTCTCGCCTCAGCCGTCAGGGAGTGGCAGTTGTCGGACTCGGAACCTGTTCCATGCTGATTCTGGCATCGTATTTCGTCGCCGATGTGCGAGCGGCGATTGGGCTCATCGCTCTTGGGGCGTTCTGTGCGACCTTTGGCGGTGTCAGCGGATACACGGTGGCGATCAAGTTCGGTGGAGAACAGGTCGCCACCGTTTTCAGCATCATGAACATGTGTGGTAACTTTGGTTCGGCATTGTTTCCGCTGGCAGCGGGCGAGATGGTTAAACGGACGGGAAACTGGAACCTGATGCTGTTTCTGTTTGCGGGCATCATGGCTGTCGATGCCGTGTGCTGGGCGTTTTTGAATCCACAGGGAACGCTGTTTGGAGATGAGCGTGAAGACCGTTAAGACCCCACAGTCCCGTTGCCGAGCCAGCGTGGTCCGTTGTGATATCACTCCGCCGGTCGGAATCTATCACCGCATGTGGGGGGCGGCGCTGCATGACAAGGCCACTGGCGTGCATCGTCCGCTCACCGCAACGTTAATGTGGATCGAGCCGCTTGCCCCCGCATCTGGCAAGGGCCAGATCATCATCTCGCTCGACCACTGCATTCTCGATACCGCCGAGATCCGCAACATCCGTGAATCAGTCTCGCGGGTGACATTGATTCCGACTGAGAACATTCAAGTTACGGTGACGCATACTCATGGCTCGGGCTGGATGTCGCGGACTCGCGGCAATCTCCCCGGCGGCGAGTTGATCGGACCGTATCTCGATCAGCTCGCGGCCAGGATGGCCGAACTGGCGCTGGAGGCTCGGCCGCAGCTGGAGGAGGCGACGATCGTCTACGGAGCTGGTTGTTGTAATCTGGCAGCTCACCGAGACTATCCAGATGTGGAGCGCGGACTGTTCGCCTGTGGCTTCAACCCCGAGGGGACAGCGGACGACACCCTGATGGTCGCTCGTATCACGGGACAGAGCGGAAAGACTCTGGCCACGATCGTGAACTACGCCTGCCACCCGACGACGCTCGCGTGGGACAACACGCTGATCAGTCCCGATTGGGTGGGGGCCATGCGCGAGGTCGTCGAAACACATACTGGCGGGCACTGCCTGTTCCTCCAGGGGGCGTCGGGTGATCTGGGACCGCGCGAAGGCTTCGTTGGCGATGTCGAAGTCGCTGATCGAAACGGGCGACAGATCGGGTTCTCCGCACTGGCCACGCTCACGGCCCTGCCACCCGCCGGGACGCAGTACAACTACGCTGGCCCCGTGATCTCCGGGGCCACGATCGGAACGTGGAAGCACGAACCGCTCTCGAAGGGTGACCTGCAGTCTCAAACCGCGTGGCGCTGGCAACAGATCAACGTTGACTTGCCGTATCGTCATGACCTGCCGACGATCGAACAGACGACGACGGAACGCGAGGAGTGGCTGGCCGAAGAGGCGAAAGCCCGCGAGGCTGGCAACGAGGCTCGCCTTCGAGATTGCCGTGCCCAGATCGAACAACGCACGCGACAACTGACCCGGCTCAACGCTCTGGCTCCCGGGCGGGCGTGTCCGTTGCCGGTGGTAATCGGTCAGCCGGGGGATGCGATCTGGGTCATGCTCCCCGGCGAACTTTACCAGTCGTTCCAGCTCGCCTTACGAGAGCGTTTCGCACCACGTCCTGTGATCGTGACGACACTGACCAATGACTGGCAGCCGGGATATATCCCGCCCGCTGCGACCTTCGGATATGGCATCTATCAGGAGATCATCGCCGCCACGGCACCTGGATGTCATGAGACGCTCATCGAGGCGATCTCACGACATGTGAAGTCCTGGGTGTAGCGACTGTCCCTCTCATCATCGTCGGTGGACTACTTCGCTGGCAGTTGATATCCCTCTCGGTTCAAGCGAATCCGGTAGAGCGCCTTCCCAGCTGTGATGTAGAGCAGATTGCTGTCTGATCCCCGGCCGAATCCGACATTGGTCGGGATCTCCGTCGGAATGTAGGCTAGCTCTTTCCCCTCGGGCGAGTAGACAGTGATTCCGGGGCGTTTCTCGGTGCGGGTGGCGACATACAGATTTCCGTCCTTATCGCAGATGAGGCCGTCAGGGCCGTCTTCGGGACTGTAGTCGACGAGTGTCTTTCGAAACCTGGCACTGCCATCCGCAGCCAGGTCATACGCCATCAAAGACATGGCCCCTTTCTTGAGTGGGATCTTCACTTTGTCGGCTTGTGCTGCTGGTCCAGCCAGGCGGTCGATACTGGTCCCGCCGTTGTCGTTACTGACTACGTAAAGAGTCTTCTGATCGGGCGAGACACACACGCCGTTGGGCTTCCCCGCGTCAGTGATGATCCGGTGCAGCGAGCCATCGATGTCGATACGGTAGACCGCCTGTACGGCCTGGTCGATCCCTTCGTAGCCGAGATAACGTGGATCGCTGAAGTAGATCCGCCCCTGTTCGTCGATCGTGACATCGTTGGGCGAGTTGAGCGGTCGGCCATCAAACATGGCGGCGACAATGTATGCCTTGCCTGTCTTCATGTCAGTGCGAGTGATTCGACGGCCTCCGTAGTCGGCTCCTTCGGCCACGATCATGTTTCCCTGAGCGTCGAACTTGATTCCATTCGACATGCCGCTGGGGGAACGAAAGATCGAGGTCTGGCCCGTCGTCGGGTCGAACTTCCAGATGTGGCCCGCTTCGATGGCACCGTTCGCATCACGCGAGACATGCGAGAACGTGATCTCACTGAAGTAGACCATGCCGTCTGGAGCAACCGACACACCTTCCGTCAGCACCTTCGACTCGAACAGATTCTCGACCTTGGCGCCCGGCGGCACGATCGGCTCTTCCGCCGAGCCTGACTTCGCGAGGCTGAACAACCACAAACCGAAACACAGCAGGGACAGTTTTCGAGGCATGACTGGTCCTTTTTCGTGAGTGATCTCGTTGTGATGGAATGCTGGACGGATGGAGTCCGTCATTGGAGTCGGAGGCGGTCCCACTTCTTCTGAAAGGTTGGGCGGTCGAACACCTCGGGATTGACGATCCCATGAGGGCGACGACCTTGAGCCAGATCGCTGAGGCTGCGGCAGGCCGCACTGCCGATGTCACGGAAGAGTTCATTCGTCCAGGCGATTGAATGCGGGGCGAGGATCACGTTGTCCAGTTCCGCAAAGCGCGGTGGCCTTGTTAATGGCTCGCCGATAAAGCAGTCCAATGCGGCTCCGGCGATCTGCCTGGATTTGAGGGCCTGGTAGAGGGCATCCTCTTCAATGATTCCACCGCGAGCGGTGTTCAGCAGGTATGCATTCGACTTCATCAGCGACAGCTCCCGGGCGCCGATCAGATTCCGAGTGCGGTCATTCAGAGGACAATGCAGCGAGACAAAGTCGGATTGAGAGAGCAAGTCATCGAGGGTTGCCGCCCGTGCCCCCTCCGCTTCGATCTGGGCTGACGTCAACATGGGGTCGAACACAAGTGGCTTCTGCATGCGAAAACCCGACAGCAGGCGTACCACGGCCCGGCCAATCCCGCCGAATCCGATGATGCCCAGTGTCCGGTCTCGCAACTCGCTCCCCATGTATCCGTCACGGTCATTCCACCGCGATTCGCGGACGATGCGGTCCTTCATCTGTATGTGATGCGTGAGCGACAGCATCCAGCCGACCGTGGCTTCTGCCACAGAGTGGTCGACTGCGCCCGCCGCGATACACAATACAACGTCCGAGGCGGTACACGCTGCCACGTCGACGCTGTCGTAGCCCACGCCGAAACGGGCGATTGCCAGGAGGTCCTGGGCATTCTCCAGGCTCTTCGCCGTGACTCGCGGAGCAAGTACGACCACCCCCTGGACCCCGGTGAGTTGCTCAGAGGCGATCTCTTGTCGGTGTTCACGGAAACGACCGATCTCGATCCCGGAGACCGTCGACAAACTCCCGAGGCCGACATCCTCGTAGCGCAGCTGTCCCTGCTCGTCGTAAAAGTCGGCAGTGAGATCGATGCGGAAACGGGAAGTCACGGACGCCATGGATCACCCGCTTCAGTGGCACACTGTTCTTGCACGATGATGCGTTCGGGCATCGGGCCCGCATAGACCCAGAGCATCTCCATCGTGTCCTGAGTCTCGTTGATAAAGTAATGAACGCGGCCGCGCGGCTGGAGTGCGGTGGCTCCATCACTCATCCGGTAGCGACGACCCTCGACAATACAGGTGGCTGAGCCAGAGATAATGCAGATCGACTCGTCAAAGTCATGCACATGAGCTGGCAGCCGTCCACCCGGCTTAAAAAGGCCGTACCCTCCGCTCATCTCGATGCCGGGGACGAGCGTCTCGTTGAAGAAGTCGATGAACTCGGTGTTGGGGCCCGCAGCAAATCGATGGGCTGTGGCGAACCGGTTGACCCGCTCCGCTCCAGGAACCCCTGTCGAATCGTCCGGCATGGTCTTTCGGGAGAAGAATTGATTGACCAGCGTACGGCTGGGTGTGTCAGTACCCATGGCCACCTGCAGGACCAGCGGTTCCTTGTTTGAAACATTCCGAGCGGTGTGCGCCAGACCGGCTGGAATCACCAGGTTATCCATGCGTTTGAGGTGGTAGATGCGGCCTTCCACCTCGACCGACGCCGATCCGGACAATAGTGTGATCGATTCGGTGAAGGTATGTGTATGACAGGGCAGAGCGGCACTCGGGGCGAATGTGACCCAGCCGGTCGTCAGATTGCGGGCCTTGTTGTGACCGCCGACGAGACACTCAAACATCACACCGGGGTTGAGTTCGATTCGATTTCCGGAGCCGATGGGACACATCACCTCTTTACGGTCAGGACGCATCGACTCGGGAGGACGTTCGAGTGGAGTCGTGGGCGTCGATTGTGATTCGAGAGAGGCCCGCAGGGTCGGTGAGCGCTTGACCTGCTGCAGTGCGGATCGCAGGGATCGGATCATCAGCCCGGTGTCCATCCCCAATCCGATCATACGGAAACCCTGGTCGGTGCGAGCTGTGATATCCGCTTCACTGGAGGCAATCAGCCCGCAATGCTTCCCCGCTCGACGAATGACATCCTTCATCGACAGGATCTGTTCAGCCACTCCAGGACCTTCCCACTGGCCGCGGTATCCCGCCGTGGCTGAGTAGTCAGCGGGGCCGAAGAAGAACATCTCGGCTCCCTCGACCTGTGTCATCAGCGGCACTTGCCGCATGGTCTTGACCGTCTCGATGATCGGGATCACCAGCACGTTCTCGTTGGCTTCATCTGTGTGTTCGGCAAAACACTGCCCCCAGCAGGTCGCTCGTTCTGCCCCGATGCCACGGGTTCCCTCGGTGGGGTAATGGGCGAAGGCCACTGCTTGCCGGAACTGGTCGGCCGACTCGACCCAGGGAACGACGATTCCATCGGCTCCGATGTCGAGCGCTCGCTTGATCAGAGCTGAGTCGAGGCTGGCCACACGGACCAGTGCAACGGTGTCACTGCGAACCGTCGCTCGGAGATGTTCGACGATCTCTTTCCAGTCGAGGTGCCCGTGCTCGGCATCAATGACGATCCAGTCGAGGCCCATCGCGACTGCGATCTCCGTGACACTCGGCGCTTCCAGCGTCACCCAGAGCCCATATACGGGGAGGTTGGCCGCCAGCTTCTTTCGAAATGCACGCAGTGCTGCAGTTTTCATAATGCTGCCGAGTTCCCCAGAACGTTGTCGCTCAGCATTTCAAACACAATGCTGCCGATGTGGTTAGTAATGTTATTCCCGAGGATTCACAACCGCCAGTCTCTGATCGTGATGGGAGAACTCTGGTTTACAGCTTGGGCGTGTTCAACAAGTGCCGGTATAAAGTCCCCGGCGGACGTAACGTGCCGGTCGCCGAGTCACGCCCGCCGATCCGTACCTGACTGGTAGTCGGAAGATTGATCATTCCCACCGCTGTCAGGAACGTCGATTTGCCCGAAACACTGGGGCCGAGCAGCGCCACGATTTCCCCGCGCGGGACGGTCTTTGAGGCGTCACGCATGGCGACGACCTCGGTGTTTCCCGTCCCGCAGATCGTGGTGATTTGCGTGGTTTCAATGTTCGGCGTGTCACTTAAGGTCAGCTCAAGGCCTTATTGAGCGTTTCCGGGCAATCGACTGGCATGGTCCGCTGGACGCACAGTCAGATCATCGCCGGGATCAAGTAGCTGGATGACATGCTGCACGATGTAGGGACGCTTCACAAGTCCGCCAGAGCGGGCAGAGTTCCACTGCATCATGCAGACATGATTGCTCGTCGCCAGCACGACCGGATCGCCTTGGGCTTCGTTCAGGAAGGTCGATTTCTTGGCCAGAATCTCTCGGGAATTCTCTGGCTTCTGGATGTTATAGACACCGCCCGAGCCACAGCAGTCGCGGGCCTGCGGAGCCAGCTCCCACGTGTAGCCCGTGGCATCAAGGACGTTGGCCGGGATGCCCGCCTGCTTCTGACCGTGGATGAGGTGGCAGGGCAGGTCCACGTAAACACGGGTCGAGCCAGGGGAGCGAACGCGGCGAACCGGATTGAGATCGCCAAGAAACGCGAGCACATCGCGGACAGGCACTCGATCGGTCAGCGACTTGCTCAGAGCCAGTCCACACCCGGAGGAGTTACAGACGATCGCGTCGAGATCGAGGGGCTCGAATGCCGTTCGATTCTGAGCCCGCATCTCCTCGACCCCATCCAGACCGAGGTGTTCCTGGAAGGCCCCACAGCATCCCTGATCGGGCGGAATAACGACCTGCACATTATTCTCGATGAGTACACGAATGGTGGCGAAGTTAATCTCGCGGAACACGGCCTCCATCAGACAGCCGGTCAGCAGGGCGACTTTCGGTCCGGTGGGACGGTGCTGCTTCATCAGTCGTGTAGCGTATTGTGCCGTCGACTCAATCAGTGAAGGACGCCCCGCGAAGAGAAACCGATGCGGCAGGATTCCCATCGAGCGCAGCCACCGCGCGGGAGCCATCGCCAGATTGAACAGCCACTGCTTCGAGGTCAGCGCAGCTGCCAGGCGCAGCGAGAGACGAGGTTTCGCCCGGGCCTGTTCGACATGCTGATGCCGGACCTGTTCGAGAATCTCTCCGTAGGGAACATTCGCCGGGCAGGCCGGTTCGCACGCCAGACACCCCACACACTCTGATGTGTAATGAGCTGTCCACGGATCGACCGAGAGTCGGCCTTCGTGTTCCTCACGCCATAGTCGCAAGCGACCGCGCGGAGAGTTGTTCTCGTCGCCGGTCATCTGGTAGGTCGGGCAGACTTCAAGGCAGAACCCGCAATGCACGCAGTTCGTCAGGAGTTCGCCCAGATCGGGATGCGTTCCGTCGCAATGCGACGGAGAGGGCGATGCAGGTGAAGGGGAGGCCGGGGGGGAAGAACTCACGTTGTGACAAACTCCTTGGACAGGATGTCGAGCCAGGAAGCTTCGACGCCTTGTGCGGCGGGACGCGGCAGGTGTCTCGATCGCCAGTCGCCGCCCTGACCGTGCAGCGATGAGGCAACCTGATTCACGATGTTCTGGACCTGCTGGGCCGCGTTCTCGGTCGGGGGGAGGTAGCCGTGCACGACACCGTTGTAGCAGAGGACCACGCACTTCAACTGGTAGCGACTTGCCAGATCACACGCGAGTGCGACGGCGTGGTCGGGGGTTGTCTTCAACGCGAAGTCAGGACAACCATCGACAGGGGGAGGGGTGTGCCGTTCGGTGCTCAATACCAGCCCGTGATCGCTGGCGAACGAGGCGAGCATGGCCTCGTAGACCGACCATTCGTCGGCGGGGGTATTGATGGCGATGCGGACATCAAGCAGATCGCTGTCCGAGTTGACCAATACATCAACAGAGTCAAACCAGTTCATCCAGCAAGACCGAAGTAACTCGGGCATCGCCTGTGAGACGGCCTGACGGCTGCCCGTAAGATGGATAATTCCGTCGATGCCGGTGTGAGGCCGCAGCCGTACGACGAAATCGAGGGGCTGGCCGAACCGCTGGTCAGATTGCTGGAGAAACCGCAGCAGGTCATAACCCGTCGTTGACTTCACGACTCGCTCCCCAATGCGGACCACCCGTCCGTCTGGCAGCTGCCAGTTCATGCCGACGATATTGTCACAGAACTGGCCGAATCGCGACGACGCGGGGGCGTACTCGCTCGACTGGAACTGGTCACGTAACGCCGCCGTATGATCGATGATCAGCGGAAACCGGAGTCCGTGCGGTTCGATCTGCTTTCGCAGTTCATCGGCGGTGGTGGTCACCGGCACGCAGACGATGCCATCGATCTTGTCGAGGAACGGAGTAAACAGCCGCGGACCCAGGTCGATCATTTGATGATCATGGCCGTCCTCGTGATCAGTCGCATGATCAGAGTGATTGGCCAGTGACTTTCCTGAGCCCGATGTCGCGAGTCCGGTAAATGAGCGGCCCTGAAACACCTTGAGCGGGTTCA
>QWOR01000195.1 GCA_003669575.1 Planctomycetota bacterium
CCCCGCCTTGTGGCCCAGTCTGAGAAGTGGGGGATCCAGACGATCTCTGCGGCGATGCAACTGATTGCAGACGCAAAGGTTCGGATGCAGCGGATCAGTTACGGCCGCCCCCTGGTGGAGCTGACGCTGGTCCGGATGTCGCTGCTCGAGGATCTCGATGATGTCCGTCGTTTGATTGATCAGGTTGCAGGCAACCCCGGTGCAGTGCCCGTCGCGACTCCGCGCGCGGTATCGCACAGCCCTGCAGTCGCAGTTGCGAGTCCCGCAGCTGTGACACGTGCCCCATCGGCACCTCCAGAGCCCGTAAAAAAAAACTCTGAAATAGCCCCCCAACCGGACAAAACCCCCACCCCATCACAGCCAAAGCGAGAATTCTCTACAGAAAACTGGCCGGTTATTTGGTCGGAAGTCTTGTTAAGATTTAATGATGCGTCCAGGAATCATCTTGTCAAGTCCACATTGCAAGCAATTTCTGGGCCAAATTTACTAGAAATCGTCTTCCCAAGGACCTACTCTCTCAGTAAGACTTATGTGAATCGCCCCGACCTGTTGAAGAGGATCGCTGATGCCATCCTCGACATCACGGGGGTTCACGTCAGCTGCCGGGTGACTGAAGACCAGTCGTCTCCCGCTCCGGCAGTCGAACCGGCCAGTCCGGTCGTTCAGGAAGTCGAGAGTCGGCGGAAGAGTTCGGTCGATGACGATCCGTTTGTTCAGCAGGCTGTCGAGATCTTCTCGGCCAAGGTCGCTGATGTGCGGACCGTATTGGTCGGGCAGCCTTCCGACGAATGAGGCGTGTTGTTGACTTCGGTCATTCGACAGCCTGTTCGCTCCCCTGAGTGGAAACTCGGTGAGCCCAAAGCCGAATGCTGGGAGTTGTCATGTTCAAGGAATTGGCTGCACTGACCAATCTGATGAAGAATGCGCCAGAGATTAAGCGCAAGATGGAAGAGTCCAAGCAACGACTCGCACAAACTACGGTGGAAGGACGTTCAACTTGCGGTCAGGTGACAGTCGCCGTGACCGGAAAAATGGAAGTCACAGCCGTCCGGTTTGCAGCTGACCCGCAAGTCCTCGGCTCCAAGAATGGAGTCGAGATCCTCGTTCAGGAAGCGATGAACGATGGACTGATCCGAGCCAAGAAACTGGCGGCCAATGAGATGAGTTCAATGGCTGGACAGCTTGGTTTGCCGCCAGAAATGCTGGAAAAATTCGGTGGCCTGGGCGGATAGTTGAGGACTGGTAGAGGGCTTGGCAATCTCTCGTAAACTCATATTGTGCCAATTTTTACGCCTGGTTTATGACCCCCTGACGCTCAATTCGTATGCCTCCACGACTGCCACCTTCTGATGCACATCCCTTTGGTCCCGCCGTTGGTCGGCTGGTCAATGAGTTTGCTTCACTCCCCGGAATCGGTCGGAAGACGGCGGAGCGTTTGACGAACTACATCGTTGGCTGCCCCAAGCGAGATGCTCTGGCCTTGGCTGACGCGATCCGGCTGGTCAAAGACACCGTGCGGCATTGTTCGTTGTGTTTCAATTTGACTGACCAGGAGCTGTGCGGAGTCTGCAGCGATCCTCGACGTGACCGGACTCACATCTGTGTCGTGGAACAACCCCGAGACGTGACAGCTCTGGAATCGACCGGCGCGTTCACCGGGACCTACCACGTTCTGGGGGGACGGGTTTCCCCACTGGAAGGCATCACCCCGGCCGATCTGACGATTGATGCCCTCGTCGACCGAGTCAAACGCGATGAAGTCACTGAAATCATCATGGCGCTGAATCCCACTCTGGAGGGGGATGGAACAGCTCTTTACCTCTCTAACCTGTTCTCAGAGATCACTGTGCATGGACAACCCGTGCAAATTACGCGCCTTGCTCGCGGGATCGCGACTGGAAGTGTGCTAGAGTTTGCTAACAAAGAGATGTTGTCCGACGCTCTGCGAGGGCGACAGTCTTTCTGAGGAGGATTGAACGACGGAAGCTCAATCCACAGAAGACCTCAATGCTCGAATAAACCCTCCAACCCTCAACGATCCTCACCCTGACTGACACGACGTCCGGAAGTTCTCGACTGAATCATGCATCTCAACGTCTCCCAGCAAATGCGAATGGCCCAGCAGATGAAGCTGGCTCCGCGCATGATTCAATCGATGGAGATCCTTCAGCTTCCCCTCATGGCGCTGCAGGAACGCATCGATCAGGAACTGGCAGAGAATGTGTGCCTGGAGCAGGTCGAACACAAAACCGATGACGGAGACTTTAGCTCGGATCAGGGAGGCGACCCGTTTGAGGTTGAGCCGCGGGTAGAGATCGACCGTCAGGAGTTGGTCGCAGGCAAAGAGGACAACAACGCCAGCGACTTTGAGCGTCTCGTCGAAATCTCCCAGGAGTGGCCCGAAGACAACTACACCAGCGGTTCGCGTCCCTCCGGGAACCAGATGGATGACGACGCCGATCGTCAGCACGACGTGATGTCGAACGCGGAGTGCCGACCGCAGACGCTCACCGACTATCTGGTCGATCAGTTCCACTACTTCAACGTCGATCCAGAAGAGCGAGCTTTCGGCGAGTATCTGATCCAGAACCTCGACGACAACGGCCGACTGCAAAGCTCGCTACCGGAACTGACGCAGGTCTTCGGCCAGTCGATGACGCTTCCCAGGGCCGAGAATGTTCTCAAGCTGATTCAAAAGCTCGATCCACCCGGTGTTGGGGCCCGCGATCTGAAAGAGTGCCTGCTGCTGCAGATCAAACCGGAAACACCACTCCGCGAGTCGATGATCACGCTGATCTCGCTCCACCTCGACGACCTGCTCCAGAATCGTCTCCCGCTGATCGAGCGGAAGACCGGGTATACCTTGGACGAGATCAAGTCTGCGATGGAACAGATGCGGACGCTCGATCCCTTTCCAGGGAAAGGCTTCGCCAAGGAATCGGTCCAGACTGTCTCGCCCGACCTGCGGGTCGACAAGGACGAATCTGGCAAGTGGGTTGTCTCTCTGATTGAAGAGTACATTCCCCAACTGCGCATCAGCCAACGCTACTTGCGCATGCTGGAAGGTAACCCCGATCAGAAAACCAAGGAATTCATCAAGCGGAAGATCGAGTCGGCCAAGTGGCTGATTGATTCAATTGAGCAGCGCTACAACACGCTGAAGCGAGTCGCTCAGGAAATCGTCAATCGCCAGAGTGAGTTTCTGGAGCAGGGCCCCGATCATATTGTGCCGCTCAAGATGCAGGACATCGCCGACGTGGTTCACGTCCACGTGACGACCGTCTCGCGAGCTGTCGATGATAAGTACATCGTGACCCCGCGCGGCATTTATCCCCTGAAGCGTTTCTTTGGCGGCGGAACCAAGACCGACGATGGCGAGGATGTCGCCTGGGACATCGTTCGTATTAAGCTCAAGGAAGTGGTCGACAACGAGAACAAGTCGAACCCGATGAGCGACGACGACATCGTCGACGCCCTGAAAGCCCAAGGCTACACCCTCGCCCGGCGCACCGTGACCAAGTACCGCAAAGCCCTGAACATCCCCTCGTCACGCCAACGCAAAGTGTTTTAGACTCGCTTTGTCGAGAGTTGCAGAAGTGGGTTCTTCCCGTTCACACCGCATACTCTTTAACCATTGCCTCATCGACATCAATCCCCAGCCCCGGGCGAGTCGGGACTGTGATCATCCCGTCAGCTCCGATCGGGAAGGCTCCCTTGGCCAGGCCATTTCGCCAGGGGTTTTCGGATTGATCAACCTCCAACAACGGTGAATCGGTCGGAAAGCCACCATGTGGTTCCGGGAGCAGCGAGACCAGCTGGAGCGTCGCCGCGATGATAATGTCGCTGCCCCAGCAGTGCGGGTAACAGCGGATTCCTGAGAGAGCTGCCAGTTCGGCCACAAAGAGAGCTTCCCCGATCCCGCCGCAGAGACTCACATCGGGCTGGATAATGTCGAATGCTCGCCGCTGAATCAGGTCCTGCGCACTGCCTCGAGAGTCCAGTGCCTCTCCGCCAGCCAGCGACAACGGCAACCGACGACGCAGCTCTTCATAAGCAGGGTAGCGTGGAGTTTGCTGCGGTAGTGGCTCCTCGAAGGCCTCGAATTCCAGGTCATTCAGGACATGCCCCATTCGCAGTGCAGATTCCATCGTATAAGCCGCGTTCCCATCCGCCAGCAGTACCACGTCGGGGCCCACTGCTTCCCGCACAGCTGTAATGAACTTCTTTTCGCGAGTGACAGGGAACCGACCGATCCGCATCTTGAGAGCCCGGTACCCCTGTTTGACCAGGGCCGCAGCTTCCGCTGGGAACTGGTCCTCGGGCTCCTGACCCTCCACGTAGTTCATGGCCGAAGCATAGGCCCGGACCCGGTCACGTAATCGTCCACCGAACAACTCCGCGACGGGAAGGTTCAACAGCTTGCCCCGCACATCGTTGATCGCCATGTCGAGTGCCCCCACAGCCAGGGCATTGCCGAAGTTCCAGCCCCACATGCTTCGCCAAATTTTGCGATACTCCAGCGGATTCTGGCCGATCAGATTCGGGCCAATCTGTTCGTCGATGGCTGCCCGGGTTCCGTTGATGGGGGAGGTCTCTCCCCAGCCGACCAGTCCCGAATCGGTTTCGATCCGGACCAGCAGCGCCTCGCGAGTCCGATCAAACGGGACCGACACCGAAACCCCGAATGGTTTCTTGAGCGTGTGCCGCAGCAGGTACGTCTTCACGCTGGCGATCTTGTCGCGTGGCGATCCAGTCTGGCTCGACTTTTCGTCTGCCGTCGCTCTGGTGGCCCAGCCCCCTGCGACGAGTAAAGAAGCGGCTTGAAATAAAGACCGCCGACCGAGTTGAATATCTGACATCGTGTGGGACTCGACTGCGTGAAGGAATAAAAGGTGACGAGCGTTACCCTCATCCTCGTGGGATGACCCGCCTGTGTGCAAGTCAGCAGCGTGAGCCAATGAGAGGGGGGGGGGCACCACGACGGAATCACAAAGACGCAAAGCAGAAGGCAAGAGGAACCACTACTGATGTTGCCTCTTGGATTCGTGTGTCACGAGGGACGACTCAAGTTTGTGACGCGCCCTCATGCGTCACGAACAGAGTCATTTGCCGACAAGTCTCATGCCGACCCCACTCGTCTATGCGATCCCCCGCGTACGATTCCTCGGCGATAGCTTGTCTTGCTATTATCCATAACAGTCGATGCGTTGGTGGACATGCGGTCTGCCAATTCTGAATGCGGAGAATCTCGATGACGCGGCGAATCGGTTTGGTAGGCGTTTTGTTCGTATTGGCCTCGTCTCTCTCAGCAGCTGACAAGGCTCCCGATTATCAGCAGGCTGTCGCTCCGATCCTGCAGAAGTACTGCGCTGGATGCCACAACGGTGACGAGCGTGAGGGAGAGTTCTCCGTCGAGTCCTTCGACGAATTGCAGAAGGGCGGTGAGCATGGTGCAGCTGTCCTTGCGGGTGATCCCGGCTCGAGCCGGATGATCCGACTGGTGACCGGAACTGCCGAGCCGAAGATGCCACCGGAAGACAAGCCGCAGCCGACTGCCGATGAGGTCGCCATCCTCAAGGCGTGGGTCGAGGCCGGAGCGAAAGGGCCCAGCGGGCAGGAACCTGACCGTACTCAGCTGAAAGTCCCCGCGATTACTCCGAAGGCCGGGCTGGCCGATCCGGTCACCGCACTCGACTGGTCCGCCGACGGGAAAATGATTGCCGAGGCCCGATTCGGCCGGGTGGCGATCCTTTCTGCTGAAACGCTCCAGCCCCTGGCGACCCTGGATGGAGTAGCTGGTAAGGTCACCGCCTTGCACTTTGCTCCCGGCAATCGACTGGTCACCGCTTCTGGCATCCCCGGCCTGTATGGACAGGCAATTCTCTGGGACCTCTCGACCGGTAAGCCAATCCGCGAAATCCGGGCTCACCGCGATGTCCTCTACGATGCCGAGCTGTCGCCCAATGGCGAGTTCCTGGCCACCTGCAGCTACGACCGCAAGATCATCCTTTGGAATGCCGCCACGGGTGAGCAGGTACGTTCTTTTGACGGCCATACGGGGGCGATTTATGACATCGCCTTCAGTCCCGATGGGACTGCGCTGATCAGTGGCAGCGCCGACGACACCTGCAAGGTCTGGCAGGTCGCGACGGGCGAACGCCTCGATACCCTTGGTCAGCCGCTCAAGGAAGTCTACTCGGTCAGCTTTAGTCCGGCCGGCGATCTGCTGACCTCGGTCGGTGCTGACAACCGGATTCGCGTCTGGAAGTTCCTGTCCAAAGAATCTCCGGTCATCAATCCCCAGCTGATTGCCCGCTACGCCCACGAAGCTCCCGTGACCCAGATGCGATTCAGTCCCGACGGACGGTATCTCATTACCGCGGCGGAAGACCGCTCGGTCAAGCTGTGGGATGCCAAGAGCATCCTGGAGATCAAGGAGTATGGCCATCAGCCCGATCTGGTCCAGGCGCTCGCATTCGCCCCCGATGGGAAAAGCTTTGTGGTGGGCCGGGTCGATGGCTCGGTGGAGATCCTGGCTACCGTTCCCCCATCGACGCCCTCTGCACCCACGGGGACTGCTTCTGCACCAGTGGCAGCACCTCAGTCAGCGTCCCCCATGCACGAAGTTGCAGAGGTTGAGCCGAATAACTCACCGGCGGAGGCGATGTCAATCACGCTACCTGCGAAAATCAAAGGGGTGATTCAGGGCAAGCCAAACGACCAGCCAGACCGCGATGTCTATAAGTTCGCGGCCAAAGCCGGTGAGGCGTGGGTCATTGAGGTGGATGCCGCTCAGTCAAAATCGCCGCTCGACTCGATTGTTGAAGTGGTAGATCTGGAAGGGAATCCGATCGAACGTGTGCTGCTGCAGGCCGTTCGCGACTCGTACTTCACGTTCCGTGGCAAGAACGGAATTGAAGTTGGCGATTTCCGGGTCTTCAATTGGGAAGAAATGGAACTGAACGAGTATCTCTACTCGAATGGAGAGGTCGTCAAGTTGTGGCTCTCTCCACGAGGCCCCGATTCGGGATACATCGTCTATCCTGGTGAGGGCTCGCGTTACGGCTACTTTGACACGACGCCAGTCTCACATGCTTTGAGCGAGGCCTGCTACATCGTGGAACCGTTCGCCCCAGGCAGCGAAATCACGCCCAATGGGCTGCCGGTCTTCAAACTCTATTACCAGAATGATGACGAGTCGCACCGCGAACGGGGAGCCGACTCCAAGCTGACGTTTACGGCTCCGAAGGATGGCGAATACCTCGTTCGGATTCGTGACGTACGTGGATTCGAGAGTGACAAGCACACGTATCAGCTGACGGTCCGGCCGCAGAAACCTGACTTCCAGGTGACTCTGCAGAATCGAGATTTGACAGTCAATGCGGGGAGTGCCAAGGAATTCAAGGTCGTCGCGAAACGTCAGGACGACTATGAAGGTCCGATTCGAATCGATATCACGGGTCTGCCGCCGGGGTTCACCTCGACCAGCCCGATCACGATCCAGGCCGGTCAGAACTCTGCTTTTGGCGTGATCATGGCGGCTGCCGACGCACCTGCACTCACGCCCGAGAATTCCAAAACGGCCAGGCTCACCGCCTCAGCTGTCATCAACGGACAGGATGTCACCCACGACGCTGGTGATTTCGGTGAGCTCAAACGCGGGGATGCCCCCAAGCTGACGATCAAGATCGTGGAGGCTGAAGGAGGAGCGAAGGTCACTGATCCGGGCGATGGCCGCCCGTTGCAGGTCGAGATCGAACCGGGGCAGACAATCATGCTCAAGGTTCTCGCCCAGCGAAACGGCTACGAGGGGAACGTCCCCTTTGGCAATGAAACCTCGGGACGGAATCTGCCGCATGGATTGATTGTCGGGAACATCGGCCTCAATGGATTGCTGATTCTGGAGAAGCAGACCGAACGCAACTTCTTCATCTCCGCCACGTCATGGGTGCCCGAACAGGAACGTCTGTTTCACCTCAAGACCGATGTCGAAGGCGGCCAGGCCACCGCTCCCGTCCTCATCCGCATCAAGCGTGATGCGAAACAGGATGTCGCCGGGCAGTAGTCTTGTTGTCCACAGTGCCAAGTAGGGATGGGTGAAGTTATCCATCACCTGAGTAGGTCGCTGACGCAGCTCTTCACAAAAAGTCAGTGGGCAGCCTGGGGTGAATCTCATCCCAGCCTGTCAGGTCGGCGCACGGCTCAGCGAGTGGTCCCACCGACCTCTCGTTATCGCCCGTGGGCCCTACTTCTTAACGATCACTGCCGACTGAGCGATTACCGCCGGGTCGGTGGCCTTCGGCTGGTAGGCTCCGAGGAACTTGCTCATGCTGCCGAATGTTCCGTTGTTTAACAGAATCAGGTAAGCCGGCACGAGGATTGGTCGAACGATAAACGTGTCAATCGTCACTCCAAACGCCAGGGCAAATCCCAACTGCACCATCCCCGCCAGCGAGCCTGTCATCAGCGAGGTAAACGTTCCCGCCATAATGATTCCGCAGCTGGAGATGATGCCCCCGGTCTTGGTCAAGGCGACCAGAATCCCGGGCAGGGCACCATGTTTGGGTTGTTCTTCTGTCACGCGGGACATGAACAGCACGTTGTAGTCCTCACCCAGTGCAAGCAGCAGCGTGAACAGGAAAATGGGAACCTTCCAGTCGAGCCCCACGAATTCCGGGCCGGTGGTGAGGCGGAACAGGACGAACGCAGCTCCGAGGGTCACCAGGTAACTGAAGATCACGGTGATAATCAGGTAGGCACACAGCAGCGGCTGGCGCAGCAGGAGCATCAGCACCAAAAACACAGCGACCGAAACGTAGATATTGATACGAATCTGATCCCGGTCGGTCGAGAGTTTGAGGTCGCGAATACTGGCCGTTGAACCGAGTGCCAGCACCTGAGCCTTCTCGCTCAGGTCGATCTTCTTTTCTTCGGGAGCCGGAGCCTCAGCTGCCGGAGCATCGCCATCCTCTGCATCATCCGGTTCAACAGGCTCGGGGAGTGAATACTGATGCAGCGATTGCTGAATTGCGGCCTTCGCCTGTTCGATCCGTTTTATGGCATCGCGGGCGAACGGATCAGTGTCGAACACGATGTCGATCCGCATCAGTTTGCCTGCAAGGTTCCCTTCCAGGCAGCAATAGGCCTTCTGTGCCAGCGTCCGCGCGACTCCGCCGCCGATAACCTTTCTGCCGCCTTCCCGTCTCACCTTGGCTGCCCCGTGCGGTGAAGATTGCGAACGAACATCCGCGATCCCCAGCGTCTTCGACTGTTCCATCAGGTCTTCCGTGATGGCCTTCGACAACTTCTCGCCTTCACGGATCTTCGTGAGGTCGAGGTCATCGTGGCGAATCAGGAATGTCGCGACTCCCGCAGCTCCTGCGGGGAAGTGCTTCTGGACAGCCTTCGCTCCGCGGACACTCGTGACTTCCGGTCCCAGGTCGCTGAGAAGTCCGTAGCTCAACTGATCCTTCTTATAGCCTCCGTAGATTGCCAGCGGAGTCAACAGCAGAACCGTCACCGTGAACACCCAGCCCGGACGGCGTGAGATCAGGTCAGCGATCCAATGCCAGGCCTTCTCCAGCATCTTCTGCTCCTGGAGTTCGTGCCAGAACGAACGAGTGGGCATGAAACCTGGCGACGCGGAGATCCGTTCCTGCCGCACATCAGGCCAGAACGTCCAGCGTCCGAACAGGAACATCATTGCTGGAGTCAGCGTCAGAGAGCAGATGAGTGCGATAAACAGACCAAACGAGATCGCGACTCCCGCCTCTCGGAACTTGCCGAATTCCGTCAACGTCAGCATTCCGATACCGACAATGCTCGTTCCCGCACTTGTCGCCAAAGCCGATCCGACGTTCATGACCGCTGAAATCGTGGCATCTCGAAACGAGGCTCCGTGGTCGAGTTCTTCTTTGTATCGTGCGATCAGGAACAGGCAGAAATCGACTCCCGCACCATAAACGACCACAGTGACGTAAATGTCCAGGCCCGAAAAGATCCCCACAATCCCATAGCCTGCCATGATCCGCAGCAGACGTAAAGACAGGTGGACAGCCACTCCCACCGTCACCAACGGCAACAGGACCATTAGCGGAGCCCTGTAAATGGCCAGCAACAGGACGATGACCAGCACCTTGGTGTAGTGGTCGGTCTGTGCAGCACTCTGGGCCTCAGCCTCGAGCATGTCGCGACCGACGGTCGCTGCCCCGCTCAGGTTGACTTCCAGCCCGATCGGCAGTGCGGTCTGCACTTCTTTGGACTTCAGTAGCGTCTCGATACGGTCGAGCACTAGCTTGTTTCGACGATCCAGAAACTCCGTCGCCAGTTCGACCAGCACAAGCATCGAACAGTCGTTCTTGCTGCGTAGCAAGGGACCGATCCGGGCATCGTTAAAGGTCCAGATGCCTCGGATGATCTGATCTTTGGTCGGGATCTGTTCGGGAGACTCTGAAAGTGGTAACGGCTCTTTGCCATATCCGGTTCGCTGCTGGATTTCCCGGAGCCCGGGTTCCAGATACTTGGTGACGAACTCTTCGTCTTTAGGGGAGAGGCCCGCCCTCTCGTCCTCGCGCTGGAGTACGATGACGATGCTGCTGCCGAGGGGGTCCATCTGAGCGGGTTGCTCATCCTTAGCGGAGGCTAATTCCGGATTGTTTGGATCAGCCGCTTCTGCCGCCGGAACAGGGACCTGCTCTTTAGGCTCCCAAGCGGGGAATGCCTCGCGATACAGTCTTTCAGCCACGAGGCTGTCGCTGTCAATAGGCAGAAAGTCGAATTCGCCGTCCGTTGCAACATCGGCCAATGGAGGTGCTGTCTTGACCACGACGGCCAATAAGATCAACCAAGCCAAAATGGTCCCGAGCGGCCACCGACTGACAAGTTTTCCGCACCAGCTGTACATCCGGGCAATTCTACAGAAGAGGGGCAAGTGGGAGCACATTTGCGTCCTGCAAATGTTCCCAAACCCTACCGCTCCAGCCATTTGCCGTCAATCATGCCACCCGAGGGCAGGGTTTGTCACGGAACTTTTCTCGAATGTGAACAGGGAACTTTTCCCAGCTCTGCCGCTTCGTGATTTGACTTAATTTGAGAGTTGTGGCGATGTGGTCGGAAGTCGTGAAATTCCAAGGGCCGGTTTGCTGGCTGACCAGCCTGAGATGGGGCACTGCCACATCTCCCCCTGTACTTGCGAGGAACGCGGGGGAGAGATAGCCTGAAGGTGTTGTGGGCCTGACGTTTTCGCACGCGAGGCAGGTCCTTGACGCACGCGAATCACTCGGAGGAGTAGCGATGTCAGCCAGAAATTTCTGTGGTCGGACCCGGCGTGAAATGCTCTGGGAATCAGGCTGTGGATTTTCGGCGATTGCGGCCGCCTCTCTGCTGGGGCAAGAAGTCAGTGCGGCCGAGCCCGCTGTTGCTGGGTACAATAACCCGCTTGCTCCCAAGCCGCCGCACCACGACCCGGACGCCACCGGCTGTATTTTCCTCTACATGTATGGCGGTCCGAGTCATATCGATACGTTCGATTACAAGCCCGACATGGTCGGACGCGACAATCAAACCGTGGCTGTGAAGACCTTTGGACGCGGCGGGCGGAAGAACGAGGGGCGGATTGTCGAGCCTCGCTGGAAGTTCAAACAGTACGGCGAATGCGGAAAATGGGTGAGCGATCTCTTTCCGAACCTTGGCCAGAATGTCGACGATATCGCGTTTCTGCACTCCATGACCGCCGATAGCCCGATTCACGGCTCGGCGATGCTCATGATGAACTCTGGCAAAATTCTCAGCGGGAGCCCATGCCTCGGTTCGTGGCTCAATTACGGACTCGGGACCGTCAACGAGAATCTGCCGGGCTTCTGTCTGATGCTCGATCCCCGTGGGGGGCCCATCAGCGGGCCAAAGAACTGGAGCAGCGGCTACATGCC
>QWOR01000225.1 GCA_003669575.1 Planctomycetota bacterium
ATGATTCCTCCGACTCCGGTGCCTTCTCAATGGCATCGTGATCTGTGCCAGGGACAGGGATGCCAGAACGGTCGCTGCCAGCTCGGAGCCAGATTCCATGGGCACGGACACGGACAAGCCTGCCCTCCGCAGTATGGATCGGGTGAACAAATCATTTCCGAGCAGGTGATCAACACCCCGTCAGAGACGGCGACTCCCACCCCCATCAACGAATCAGGCCCGTCCAATGGGACTCAGGAACCCGCTGCTCCAACGATTCCGAGCCCAACCCAGACTAATCCAGCCCCAGCAACAACAACTCCCATGACACCTCCCGCAATTCCACTGGAAAAAGTGGGATACCCAAACCTGCGGCCGATCCGCTAGTCGGTCAGACCGAGATCGGAACAGACTTCCGGCCTTGAATACGATACCCTCCGCGATTCAGGACGCTCGTTGCACCGGCAACAGCGTCCTGTATCCGTTTGCGAGAGGTGAGCAAACCATGGCTCGGGTGATCACGGAAGTTTCAACAGCGGCAGCAGCTCTGCGACGGGGTGAACTCGTCGCATTTGCGACGGAAACTGTCTACGGCCTGGGAGGCGTGGCATTGTGGCCCGATACCGTGGCCCGCATTTTTGAGGTTAAAGGTCGGCCAACATTCGATCCACTCATTGTGCATGTCCCGGATCTGTCAGCGGCTCAAAAACTTGTGACGAAGATCCCACCACTGGCTGCACAGCTCGCCAGCCGATTCTGGCCGGGCCCGCTGACACTGGTCATGGAGAAAGCGACGCAAGTCCCCGACCTGGTGACATCGGGCCTCCCCTCCGTCGCGATTCGCATTCCCAGCCATCCTGTGGCGTTGCGACTGCTTCGTGAAGTGGGCCTGCCCGTTGCCGCGCCGAGTGCCAACCTCTTTGGCCGTGTCAGTCCCACCACAGCGGCGCATGTTCAAGATCAGCTGGGAGACCGCATCGAGTGGATCCTTGATGGGGGGCCCTGTGCCGTGGGCGTCGAATCGACGGTACTCAACATTCCCGAGAATGGTTGTCCGACTCTGCTTCGGCCCGGAGGAGTCTCTCTGGAAGAGATTGAAGCTCTGATCGGCCCGATCAATCAACCGGCAGAGATCGCGCTCACCCAGGTTGAGAGTTCGCCCGTCGCTCAACTGGCCCCCGGTAGTTTGCCACAACATTATGCCCCGCTCACATCGATCACGGTGAGCGACCTCGCAGCGCCTCCTTCACCAGGTCGCTGGGGGGTGCTGGCGTTTCGTGATTGCCCGCACGCAGATCAGTATGCAGCTGTAGAGGTTCTCTCTCCTGATGGAAACCTCACTCAAGCAGCGGCCGGGCTCTTCGCCGCGATGCGACGACTCGATTCACAAGGGCTCGATGGAATCCTGACGGAACGATTTCCAGAGGAGGGTCTGGGACGGGCCATCAATGATCGCTTGCGCCGCGCAGCTTTTCGCGGGTAATTCTGTCTGCCCTTGTCGATGACATCTTACTCCGTCTGACTTCCCGTCGTTCTATCTTACCGGACCGGAAGTACTATCAAGACCGTCAATTTGGGTCTGAAAGATCACTTCAATCCGTAATCGCCCCCCCCGGTTGATGACGATGAACAGAGAGAATGCGTCAGGGAAGATACGCGCCGTGATCTGATCACGTACCGGATTTCTCTGCCGCGTACAGCCTGGTGTCACACACGGCAGAAACTCTATGACGAATTCACAACCATCGCATAGCAACAGAACTGGGAAAGCCGTTCTGATTGCGGCCATGCTGGCCTTTGCGGTTCCGCTGCTGGTGATTGGAATTCGCCACCTGCGTCTCGATAACAATGTCGAGTCCTGGCTTCCGGCGAACGACTCCGAAGCAACCGTGTTTAACTGGTATCGCAAACACTTCCACGAGGAGGAACGGGTCGTTGTGACCTGGCGTGGTAGCACGATTGACGACCCCCGGTGTGACGAGCTGATCGCCAAGCTCCTGGGCCATGTGGATGCGGATGGATTGCGTCGAGGTGGCGTGCCGTACATTGCCTCTGTTGTGTCATCGCGTGATGTTCTGACCCGCATGGTGGGTTACGGAGTTCCGCAGGAGGAAGCCATCCAGCGGCTCGAGGGCACGCTCATTGGTCTGGGTCGGCTGAAGGTCCGCATGACGGATGCGGGGCGGGAACAACGAGACCGCACGATTGCCCAACTGGTCAAGCGAGTCCGCGCTGAGCTGGGGATCCAGCTGGGGATTCACGACCCGGTGCGAATTGCAACAGACCGTACCGAATCCGATGAGTCAGAAGTCGAAACGACCGCAGCCACCGACAGTAATTCCTCGGACGTGGTAACCCTTGCGCCGATTGAGATCCCTGAGTACGACTTTGAAGTGGCCTGGAAGGAGTTCTCTCCCCACGATCCGCTGGTTGAAACCGTCAAGACGATTGCCCGCGATCTCAGGGGATTCGCCACAGCCAAGGAGCCTCAAGGGCGAGTTCTGATCGAAGACTGTTTCATCGTTCCCGGGTCACCAGTCGCTGTGGCAGTCACCCTGTCAGAAGCAGGACGAGCTGACGCCTCCTCGACACTCGCGGCAATTCGCAAAGCTGCTGGTCAAGTCGGCATCCCGGAACAGGACCTGATCCTGGGTGGACGTTCCGTCGCCGCGATGGAACTGAACAACTCCGTTATCCGCGCCGCCTGGAACAAGTCGGCTCCGATCTGGAAGCTGCACGAACGGTCGGTCATGCTGCTGTCAGGATTGGTCGGAGTCGTCCTGGCGATCGTATCCCTTCGCAGTGTTCGTCTGGCGCTCATGGTACTGGGGGTGTCTTACTACGGAGCCTTCGTCTCCACTGCCCTGGTTCCACTGACCGGTGGAACGATGAATATGGTCCTGATGGTGCTGCCCACTTTTGTGATGGTGGTGTCGCTGTCGGGAGCGATTCATGTCGCGAACTACATCAGTCATGCAACGCTGGAGAATCCAAACGGAGCTGTGGAACGGGCCACCAAGCTCGCCATGCTTCCGTGTTTCAATTCAGTCTTTACCACCGTTCTGGGACTGCTGTCACTGCTGACCAGTTCGCTGAAACCGGTCCGGGATTTCGGGATCTACTCATCGATCGGTGCGACTCTCACCCTGTTCATGGTGCTGATCGTCCTGCCCGCCATGCTCAAGCTCTTCCCCACCAAGGGAGTCCGACAGCCGGAAAGCGATGTTCGCCGCTGGCTGGATTACAGCAACTTCCTGATGCGATTCTCACGTCCGGTCCATGTGACCTGCTGGATCGTCGGCCTCGCAGCCGCAGCTGGGCTGATTCACTTCCAGACGGAAACGAAAGTCATCCGTAACTTCGCCGATGACACGCGGCTGATTCGCGACTATCGATACATCGAGGAAAACCTCGCGGGCATCTCTACCGTGGAGACCGTGATCAAGTTCGACCGTTCGAGCCAGAAATCGCTCCGGTTTCTGCAGCGTATGGAGGTTGTCCGTCAGGTCGCGGAAGGAATTCGCAAACACCCCAACGTGTCTGGTGCGGTCTGTCTCGCCGATTTTCAACCGACTCGTGAGGCACCAGACAATACAGCCAGCACCCGAGACAAGGTGATGTATAACCGTCGTTCCGTCGAGACGGAGAAACGAATCAAGTCGGCGAATACCGCAGATATTCGTTCTTACCTGGCTGTCGCACGAGAGTCGGCTGACCTGATTCAACCGGGAGATTGCCAGCTCAACACCGCAGGAGAAGAACTCTGGCGCGTGACCGCTCAGGTCCCCGCTCTCGCGGATGTGAATTACGTCACTCTCACCGAAGACCTCAACCAGGCGGTCCAGTCCGTCACCAAGTATCACCCAGGCGTTGGTCATGTGGTCACGGGTACTGTTCCGCTGTTCATGCGGACACAACAGGCTTTGCTCGACAGCTTGATCCAGAGCTTTGCACTCGCGTTTGTGACGATCGCCCTCGTGATGATGTACGCGTTGAAGGATGTGATCGCGGGCATGCTGAGCATGATTCCGAACGTGCTTCCCATCCTGGCAGTATTCGGTGCAGTTTCGTGGGCGCGGACTCGAATCGATATTGGCACGATGATTACCGCTTCGGTCGCACTGGGACTGGCTGTTGATGCGTGTCTGCACCTCATGACCTGGTTCCGCAAAGGCCTGGAAAAGGGGTTGAGCCGCGACGAGGCCATTATCGAGTGCCTTGTGCACTGCGGTCCCGCCATGCTGCAGACGACTGCCGGGATCACGCTGGCAATGCTCGTGCTCTACCCCTCCGATCTCGTCATGATCAGTCGCTTTGGCTGGTTAATGGCTGCCCTGATCGCGGCGGCCTATGTGGGCGACATTGTCCTGCTGCCTGTCATGCTGCGAGGAGCACTGGGGCGTCGCATTGAGAAGTCCGTCCTTGAGGAACGGAGACTCGCCGCACTCGCTGCAGAAGCCATCGAGCATTCCTGTGCCCCCGAGCTGGTCGACCTCCGTCAGGACCACGCTGCGGTAGAAGCAACCATCCCGGCTCCCCACCTGCCATTGGACAAGGCACGCACTCGACGCAAACGCACTGCCAGCTGATCGTCACTCGGGATTCGTCTCGACCGCGTCTCGCAACAGGACTAGCGGGTCTGCAATTTCGATGGGACAATCCGGCAGATCGATCTTCGAGGCGCATTGATTCTCCGAATGGGTGTCTTCGCAACAGGGTTGTGCGAGTGGCTGACTGGAATTCCGCCGAACGTGAGAGACTGCTCCGACAGTACGCGGAAATCGCGACGCTGGCCGGGGGTTTGGCGCATGAAGTTCGCAACCCGCTCTCGACCATCCAGATGAATCTGGAGTTAATGGCCGAAGATTTGGAAGCTGCGACCGATCCACATCTCGGACGCATCCGGCGGAAACTCGAAACGATGCGTCGCGAATGCCATCGCCTGGAGAGCATTCTGAATGCTTTTCTCCAGTTCGCCCGCGCTGGCGAAATGCAGCGAACAACGACCTCACTCAACCGGATCGTGACAGAGTTTCTGGAGTTTTACCGGCCCGAAGCGCAATCCAGCGGCATCGATGTCTCTCCACATCTGGCTACCGATCTGCCGCTGGTTTCGGTGGATGAAACATTGATTCGCCAGGTCCTGGCCAACTTATTCCGCAATGCGCAACAGGCCATGCCCGACGGAGGCCAGATTGATGTCCAGACATCCGCTCACAACGAACGTGTCACCCTGTGCGTGATCGACACCGGCAAAGGCATGGATGAGAGGGCCCGCAAGAAGGCCTTCGAGCCCTTCTTCTCCACCAAATCCAATGGCAGTGGACTGGGGCTGCCGACTGTGCGCAAGATCATCGAAGCCCATGGCGGGACGATCTACTGCGAGAGTGAACCATCGCGCGGGACGAAGTTCACGATCGAATTGCCCGCGTCATCCATCGAACCGCCCGGTCCCGAGCAAGAGCGTGTTGATTAAATTCAACATCCCGGAAGATTTTGGACTTTCCCCCACAGTTGCGGGATTTCTCAATTCTCATTCCCATTCTAGACTAAAGTGAAGTGTTCGTCTCGCAATTCCGGTGAGGTCGTTACGTCATGGCACTCCGCTCACTGTGGGCCACCATTCAAAAAGTATGGTCGAATCCCGGTCGTCGCGTGTCGCGTCGTCGATGGAGAATCGGAGCTGAACTCGAAGAGCGAATCGTTCTGGCGGTCACCGCTTACGAACAGCTGTTTCTGGAGTTAATCAATCGCGCCCGCGCGAACCCCTCCGCGGAAGCGGCGCGATACGGAATCAACCTGAACGAGGGTTTGCCAGCAGGCACGATTTCGACAACTGCCGTCCAGCCACTGGTGCTGAATGATTCCCTGCAGTCCGCCATCCAGGGGCACCTGCAGGACATGATTAACAACGACTTCTTTTCCCACACTGGGTCAAACGGTACCACAATCCAAACCCGCATTAATGGCTCCGGGTACACCGGATGGACCACGATCGGAGAGAATCTGGTCTTTCGTGCTTCGACAGCCACCTTGAACACCGAAGCGACAGTCATCCAGGAGCATCAAGACCTGTTCGTCGATTCGGGAATCTCGGGTCGTGGTCACCGCCTGAACATCCTCAACCCGAATTTTGAGGAGACCGGATCAGGAGTGCGTACCGGCGAGTACAAGGGGATGAACGCCGTGTTCTCCGGAAATGATTTCGGAGCCCGTGCCGGAAACTCATTTCTGACAGGCGTTGTGATCAACGATCAGGTCTCGTCAAACAACTTCTACAACATCGGTGAAGGACTGTCCGGGGTCTCGATCGTCGTGAAGTCCGGAACCTCGACGGTCGCAAGCACGACTTCGAACGCAGCCGGGGGATATCAGCTACAAGTTCCGGCCGGGACGTACCAGGTGACGTTCTCTGCCGCTGGCTGGGCAAGCCCCATTACCAAGACATTCACCATCAGCACTCAGAATATCAAAGTCGACGCGAATACCCGGACTGACTTCGCGTCGCAGCCGCCCACGCCATCTGTTTCATTTTCAGCCAGCAGCTTCACCTTCAGCGAAGCAGGTGGAGCGCAAGTCATCACCGTGCGACTTTCCAATGCGTACAACTCGACGGTCACGGTCCGATATGCCACGTCAAATGGGACCGCCACGGCTGGGAGTGATTACACCGCTACCTCGGGCACTCTGACATTCACACCCGGAGAGACATCCAAGACGTTTTCAATCCCGATCATCAACGATGTCCTGGTCGAACCGAGCGAGACGATACAGCTGACATTATCAGCACCCGTCAGCGCCACCCTGGGGACTCAGCGCACAGCGACGGTCAACATTACTGACAATGACGTTCCGACGGTGAGCTTTTCGCAGACATCCAAATCGGCCAGCGAATCGACGACCAGCGCCAGCTTCACCGTGACCCTCAGCAGTGCCTCGACCAAGTCAGTCACTGTGAGGTACGCACTGGCCAGTGGTGGGACGGCGACCAGCGGCGTCGACTTTACTTTACCTGCCGGCACCCTGACGTTCGCGCCGGGTGAGGTTTCCAAAACGATTGCTTTTACCATCGCGAACGACACACAGGATGAGAACGACGAGACGCTCAAGATCGCCCTCTCGGCACCCTCGAACGCCACCCTCGGATCCGTTTCGGTGGCGACTTACACCATCGTGGACAACGATGCGAGCCCGGCAGCCAGGTTTGATTTCCGAACCGCGACCGGAGCCCCGACAAGTACTGTCGATGTCTCGGAATCAACCAGCAGAATCACAGTGCCCATCATCCTGTCGGCAGCTGCGGGACGGCCAATCACCGTCAATCTCGCCGCTGTGACGGGAGGTACGGCGATCCCGGGAACTGACTTCAGCCTCTCCTCATCGAGCGTGACGTTCGCCCCTGGAGAAACCAGCAAGACGGTGACGCTGAACATCACGAACGACCTCCTGAACGAAGCCCTTGAAACGATTCGGCTGGCACTCTCGTCAACGACCGCCACGATTGGTACGGGCAGTACAGCCGTGGTGAACCTCATCGACAATGACCCTGCTCCCACGGTCTCATTTGAAGCCGCCACATCGAGCGGTTCTGAGGGGATTGCGAATCCGCAGTCTGTCCGCGTGAAGCTTTCCGCTCCCTCGGGCCAGCGAGTCACGGTTCGATACGCCTTTACCGCCAGTGGCTCTACTGCAACTTCCGCAGACTTCACACTCCCCAGCGGAACTCTGACATTCGAGCCGGGTGAGACGATCAAAACGATCCCGCTGGTGATCATTCAAGACCAGATTGTCGAATCGAGCGAGTTGATTCGAATGACTCTCTCATCGCCCACCAACGCGGTACTGGGCACCACGCTGACTCACGTCTTTTCCATTCTCGACGACGAGAGGCTGACGTAGTCGCGACATGACAGGCGGCGAAGTCCGACTACGCCGCTTTGGCAGAGTCGAGAATTTCGCAGTTGTCGCCGACCTGGTCGAAGCGGACAGCCATGCGTTTTGACACCCCGGCCTGCTCCATCGTGACTCCATAGAGTACATCTGCAGCTGCCATGGTGGGTTTACGGTGCGTAATCACGACGAACTGTGTCATCGCAGCAAACTCTTTGACAACCCCCACGTAGCGTCCGACGTTCGCGTCATCGAGAGCCGCATCCACTTCGTCCAGAATGCAGTAGGGGCTCGGCTTGCTCTTGAACATGGCAAAGAGCAGTCCCACAGCTGTCATGGTTTTCTCGCCACCACTCAACAAGGTCAGGCTGCGCAGCTCCTTGCCCGGTGGACGGGCCACGATGTCGATGCCGCACTCCAGCACATCTTCGGGATTCTCGAGGATGATGTTGCCCTCGCCTCCGCCGAATACCTTGCGAAAGAGGATCTGGAAGTTCTGTCGAATCGTTTCAAAGGTTTCGAGGAAGAGTCGTTTGCTCTCGGTATTGATCCGACGAATGATGTCTTCGAGTGTCGCCTTCGCGGCCTGCAGATCCTGGAGCTGGAAGCTGAGGTCGTTGAAGCGGTTCTCGATCTCTTCGAGACCAGCGAGCGCATCCGTGTTCACATGCCCCATCATTTTAAGGCGTCGACGCAGCCGATCGACGGCGGCCTCCAGTTCGGGACGCACTTCCTCGTAGCTCACTTCGCCCGCCAGAGTCTGAGCGAGCGAGACCCTCGCAGAGACGTTTCGCGCCTCGATAGCTTTGGTTTCGACCATCTCATCGGCTGGCTCATCGTCCGCGGCCTTCTCGGGGATGGTCTCCGATCCAGACACTTCGTCTTCGTGAGTAAGCTCGTCGCTTCGAGACTTCTTTGTCGTTTTCTTCTCGCCGTACCGCTCCTGCAGGCAGTCCTCGAACGCAGAGACTCCGCTGTCCCTCAGCGACTCGAGCGTGAGCTGGTACTCTTCATCAATACGCTGGGCCAGTGTCGTCCAGCGCTGGTCGATCTCCCGGATCTTCATCTGGGTTTCGTGAGCAGACTCGATCGCACGGCGACGGCGTCGATGGAGTTCGTCCAGTTCCTTGGTTCTCTGTGAGCGCTCCAGGCGGAATGTCGCCAACTCCTTGCGGACGATTCGCAATTCGGACTGTAACTGCTCCTGAACCAGAGTCCGCTCGGCCACGATCATCTGTGTTCGCAGCAGAACCAGGGACGAATCTTCCACAGCCTGAATCAGGCTCTGATAACGTTCGTTCGACTCCGCTTCCTGTTCGACTCGCTGAACCTGATCAGATTGCAGACGGACCTGTGTTTCTCGCAAACTGCGCAGACGTTCCTGGTGCTTGGCCAGTTCGAGCTGCCCCGCTCGAACGACCTGCTGGACTTCGTCGAGAAGAGTTTCGATCTCAGTGATTTCCACTTCGCCGACCTGCACCGACAGCGTCAGTTCCTCGGCCTCGCGCAATTCCATCTCCTGACGCGTACGCACCGATTGCAGATCAGACTCCAGCGACTGTACCTTCTCTGATTGAGCCGATGCGATGGAATCCTGTTCGCGAATCGACTCTTCGATGCGAGAGACTTCGTCGATCTGTGATTCCAGACGCATCGAGGCTTCCGCCACTTGCGACGAGCGTTGACGGGTTTCGACTTCGATCTCATCTTCGCGACCGGTACGAGACGCCAGCGTCTGCGACAACGTGGCCAGCCGCTCGACATCACTGTCGATGGCTCGATCGAGACGAATTACCTCACTCCGCAGCTTTCGCAGCTCGCTCTTCCGTGACAGGACAGCAGTGTCCTGAGGAGCGGTACCAACGAAGAGAACTCCGTCTCCAGTGATCAGTTCGCCCTGCATCGTGACAAATCGACACCCCGCCCCCACGGTAGCCGCCAACTGCAACCCACGGTCGAGCGTACTGACGATCCAGGTATCGGCCAGCAGTCGGGCGGCCAGTCCGGGAACGCGTCCCGCCTCGGTCACCAGTTGATCAGCACGTTGAATGACGCCCGGTTCCTGGCTGAGATCGGGCCAGTGACGACAATCAAGGTCGAACACCTCCAGCCAGTGCGGTGTATGCGGCAAGCGTCCACGACGCTGTGGGACAGCTGTTCGCAGCTCAATGAACCCGACCCGATCAAGCAGGTGCCCTTCCCCGCGGTTGAGATAATCGAGCAGTGGTCGCAGATCGTCAACAACCAGAATCTGCGTCCGATCGCCCAGCGCCAGCTCGACCAGCGGGGCGGTCTCCAGAGCCGTATCCAGCAGGTCCCCGACGAACCCCATGATGTTGGACCAAGGAGGATCGGTCAGCGTTTCAGCCCGGCGGAGAATCTCTCGTACGCCCAGCCCAATGCCTTCCTGCTTGCGTTCCAGGTCCTGCAGCACGTTCAGACGAGCCAACGCTGCACTGCGTTTCTCACGAAGTTCCGAGAGACGTTTCTCTGTCTGAGAATGCTCTCCCAGGAGTGATGATCGTTCCGAACGCAGAAGGTCAAGTTCGGCGCGAGCCTGCTGGCTGGTGTTATCGGCCAGAGCGTGCGACTGACGACGCTGCTCGAGTTCCACCTGTGCCGAGGCCAATTCCGCGAGCAGCTGATCGATACGTCCGCGAGTTTTCTCCAGAGCTTCGATGGCAGTCTGTTGCTGCAGTTCCAGTGTGGCGATGCGAGTGAGCGCCGACTGGGAGCGCAGAGTGAGTTGATCACGTTCCTTGCGGCGTCCTTTGACTCGGGTACGAGCCTCATCGAGCTGGCTGCGCAGCGTGGTCAGCTCCCGATCTCGCCCCTGAATCGTCTGTTCCTGCTGGATCACGCCTTCTTCGAACTCACGCAGACGGACAGCTGTCTCGTCCAGTTCGCGAACCACAGCACCGGCCCGGGCAATCAGTTCCAGACGCTGTTTGCGGACGCGTTCCAGATCGGCATTCAGTTCCCGCAAGCGGATCGTCTGATGACGAATCGTCGCTTCCTGCGACGCGATGCTCTCGCGGTTCGAGGAGGAACGACGCTCCAGGTCGCGGACTCGCGATTCGATCTCCTGCACGACACTGTCGGCCTCCTGTGAGAGTTCCTCCAGGACTTGTACGTTCGACGCCAGCCCCTCCGCTTCGGTTCGGGCGACCTCCTCGGCCTGTCGCAGGACGACCAGCTGCCCCGACCAGAGGCGGGCATCATCCGCAGCCATCCCGGTCCACAGCGTCTTAAGTTCGGCGGAAATCTCCCGGTACTTCGCCGCTTTACTGGCCTGACTGCGGGTGGAATTCAGCTGGGCTTCCACCTCGTCGACGATGTCGGTCAACCGCTGCAGGTTCTGATCAATGCGTTCGATCTTGCGCTGAGCTTCGATCCGCTTCGACTTGAAGCGGGAGATCCCCGCCGCTTCTTCAAAGACAAGTCGGCGCGCTGCGGGATTAGACTGCAGGATCTGGTCGACGCGGCCTTGTTCGATGATACTGTAGGCTGCAGTCCCGGCCCCCGTCCCCAGGAAGAGGTCACGGATATCTTTCAACCGCACGACGTTACGATTGAGCAGATACTCCGACTCACCAGTCCGGTAGAGGCGACGCCCCACCTGCACTTCAGAGGCCTCGAGCGGAAAAAGGCGATGCGAGTTGTCGAACGTCAGAGTCGCTTCCGCGAAGCCGCTCGGTTTTCGACCGTTGGCTCCGTTGAAGATGACATCGGTCATCTCGGTCCCGCGCAGGCTCTTGGCGCTCTGATCTCCGAGAATCCATTTGATGGAGTCGACTACGTTGCTTTTGCCGCTGCCATTCGGTCCAACGACGCACGTCATCCCCGGATCGAACTCGAAGACAGTTCGGTCCGCGAAGCTCTTGAATCCAAAGAGTTCGAGGGACTTCAGCATGGGGACAACACATTCCGACCAATGACACAGACAAGGAACCGGTCCGAGCGATGAGCCTTACTTGACTCCAAAGCTGACACCGCCCATGGCCTCTGCCTCCACATCGTCAGTGGCAGAACCGTCCTTCTTTTCGGGTTCAGGGG
>QWOR01000366.1 GCA_003669575.1 Planctomycetota bacterium
CGGGCCGAGGGGTTCACGTACTACACCGATATGTCGATGTGGGACACCTTCCGGACGGTGCATCCGCTCTACAACCTGATCGCCCGCACGGAACAGCGTGACATGATCCAGTCGCTGCTCAAGATGGGGGAACAGGGCGGGTATTTGCCGCGCTGGCCATCCGGGGCGGGGTATACGAACTCCATGTTCGGGACACCGTCCGACATCATGATCTCCGAGGCCTATCAGAAAGGGATCCGCGACTTCGATGCGGAGCAGGCACTGGCACTCATGAAGAAAACGGCCCTCGGACCAACGCCCGAGGGCGCGAAGTTCTCGGGCCGCAAGGGAGTCGAGCACTACCTGCAGTACAAGTACTGCCCGTCTGATCTGATGGAGAAATCGGTCGCCAGCACCGTCGAATACTGTTACTCCGACCTCGCGATCTCTCGTTTTGCGGAGACCCTGGGACACAAGGAAGATGCCGAGCAATTCCGACAGCATGGAGAGTACTACCGCAACCTCTGGAACCCGCAGACACAGTTCTTTCAGCCTCGAAATGCAGCTGGGGTCTTTGTCGACGACTTCTCGCCGGAACTGCTGACGTATCTCGATTTCTCGGGGAAGCTCACGCATGCGTATGTCGAGGGGAGCGCGTGGCAGTGGCGGTGGGGCGTCCCAGCTGACGCCGATGCGGTGGTCGGACTCTTCAAGAGCCGTGACTATTTCGTCGCCCAGCTGGAGGAGTTCTTCGAGAAGGCCCCGAAGGGAGTCTGCGTGACCCCGAACGCCTTTTACTGGCAGGGGAATCAACCCGACATCTACGCTGCATACCTGTTCAATCACGCGGGTCGACCCGACCTGACGCAGAAGTGGACGCGATGGATTCTGGCGAACAAACACAACACCGAACCGACCGGCCTCGACGGCAACGACGACGGCGGCACCCTGAGCGCGTGGTACGTATTGAGTTCACTAGGCCTCTTCCCCACCGCCGGCACCGACCGCTACGAACTCACCAGCCCGCTGTGGGAACGATCCGAGATTGATATCAGCGGCAAGAAGCTGACGATTGTCGCCGAAGGAGCGGACAAGCTCCCCTACATCCGCAAGGTCTGGTTGAATGACAAACCTGTCGAGCGACCTTGGCTCACTCACGCAGAAATCGCCGAGGGCGGGACGCTGAGGTATGAAATGAGTAAGGAGCCAATACGAACAGACACTAAATGACGGGGTAGCCTAGGTTGCAAGCAACCTGGGCCACCCTGCGGGAATTCAACACTGGTTTTCAGGGGCAGTGGATAATTAAATTATGGATATCCTGTGGATAACAAGTGGGTGGGTTGGAACCATAGTTGTCACAATTTGCTGTATTATCGTTACAGTGAAGTGTATTTGGATGCTGGGGTTGCCGTACGCGATGCTTCGAAGCGTCGATGAACGAGGGTGGTCGATTTTTCCGTTAATCGAGTTTATTCCGCTGATGTGCGCGGTCTTTGTTTCATGGACAATCGGCCTGACCGGATGGTTTTCACCGAAGAGCATCGGCGTCACAGGATTTGTGTTGATCACGTTGTCATACGTTCATTTCATCCTGGTCCTGATCGTCGTTGGCTTTGTTAGGTCACGACGCAAGTAACAAACCCTTTTGGGCGGGGTGGCACCGGTTGGCTCGCTTTGGAGCCTACCGGTGTGCCTTGGCACAAGAGGAGTGCCGTGATAGATCTATGGTTGTGAGACTCTCTTACGGCAGGGTGGCACTGGCGGTCGCTTTGGGCCGCCAGTGGAGACGCTCAGCACCACTCAACACTATGAACGGGGACTGGCCCACACGTTGAACACTGGCGAGCCAAAGCCTTCGCCAGTGCCACCCGACGCCGATTTGACCCCATGGCCACAGACATCCAACAGGTCGCAGGCCAAGTGATCGTCGGCGCTTTCAATTCTCCCCGCGATCTGGCATATTGTCGATTAATCCACTTCTCATTTACTTTGGCATTCGCCGCGCTCCGGAGGTCTACCGATGCGTTCAGGAATCCGTCGACTTGTTCTGATATTCGCTTTCTTCGGAGGGTCGTTGTCTTCTCGCGACGTTGAGGCCCAGAACACCAAGACACTCGATTTGTCGAACGCGGTTGTGGTGAATCTGAGCAAGGGCTCTGTGGTGGCGAAGGCACCGGAGATCCTGATCGACGAGGTCTCCAAACGCACCGGGATTCGCATTCCTCTCGTGGCGAGCCCGCCGGACGACAAACGTCCGCGAATCGTGATTCAAACGCTTTCAGAGTCCGCAAACATCCAGATGCCCGACGGGTTGGAGCGTCCCGCTCGCGCCGATTCCTACGCAATCTGGGTCGAATCGTCGCCAGCTGCGACAACCGTGACGCTGCTGGGATACGACGAGCGAGCGACACTCTATGCGGCCGGCCGGCTGCTGCGCCTGCTGTCCATGACGCAGGGCAAACTCGAAATGCCGGCGGAGCAGCGAATCTCCTCTGCTCCCGATGTTCTGATTCGCGGCCATCAGCTCGGCTACCGTGACTCGGCGAACAGCTACGACGCCTGGGATGTGAAGCAGTATGAGCAGTATCTCCGCGATCTGATTGTGTTCGGGACGAATGCCATCGAGCTCATCCCGGCTATGAAGCCGGATGTCCCTCAGAATCCGTTGATGCCCCTCAGCCCCTGGGACATGAACCGCAAATTATGCGATCTCTGTGCCGGCTATGGACTCGAAGTCTGGATGTGGGTGCCGGTCTTATCGAATGTGGAAGATCCCCAGCAGGCCGTCCAGGAGCTGGACCAATGGCGCAAACTCTTTCAATCGTGCTCGCGGATTGACCATATCTTTGTCCCAGGCGGCGATCCTGGTGAGACGCCCCCGGAAATCTTGCTGCCGTGGCTGAAGCAGATGGCGGACGTGCTGCATGAATCGCATCCGAAGGCAGGCGTCTGGGTTTCCAATCAGGGGTTCACGCCCGACAAGAACGAGATCTTTTTCGGATACTTAAGAGAACACGAGCCGGACTGGCTGAATGGAGTGGTATTCGGACCGTGGGTCAAGCACACTCTCGCCGAGGCCCGCGCACGCACGCCACGCAAATATCGCATCCGCCTCTATCCCGACATCTGTCACACGCTCCGATGTGAGTATTCGGTTCCCGACTGGGATCCGGCGTTCTGCCAGGCGCTCGGACGCGAACCGTACAACCCTCGTCCGCGGGCGATGGCCCACATCCACAATTCCCTTGCTCCGCTGTTCGATGGCTTCGGGACGTACTCGGACGGCATTAACGACGACGTCAACAAAATCGTCTGGAGCGCTTGCGGTTGGGATCAGAAGCAAAGCGTCGATGAGATCCTCACGGACTACGGCCGCTACTTTATTCATTCGGAACTGGGGCCCGACGTGGCGCAAGGGCTCCTTGCGCTCGAGGACAACTGGCGCGGGCCACTGGCAACCAATGACCGCATTGAAGCCACGCTCGAACATTGGCGGCAGATCGAACGCCGGCACCCGGAAATTGCAAAGACCAACTGGCGTCTCCAGTTGCCGCTGCTGAGGGCCAGTTACGATGCATACCTGAAACAGCGACTCATCCGGCACAATGAAATTGAGGACATGGCAATCGAAAGTCTGGGCAAGGCATCAGACGTCGGAGTGGTGGCAGCCATTGCCAGCGCCCGCAAGACGCTCGCTCTGCACGAGACCGACAAGACCGCCCACGACTTGCACAACCGCCTCATGGAACTTGGTCGACAGCTCTCCGATTCGATCGGGATGCAACTGGATACACCGAACTTCGGTGCCAACCATCCAGAGCGCGGCGTCATCCTCGACTATCTCGACTTTCCGCTCAACGACAGCCTCTGGCTCGAGGCACAGTTCGTCGAGATCCTGGCTCTCAACGACACGCAGGAGCAGCTGCGGAGAGTTCAGCAGATTGTGAACTGGGAGAATCCCGGCCAGGGCGGCTTCTATGACGATTTGGGATGCGTCGGCAAACAGCCGCATCTGTTTCCCATTGCGAGTGAAGACACATGGAAGAAGGATCCCAGTTTCATCAGCACCCCGCAGTCCGAATTCGGAGGCCGCGAGAACTACGCCCCGTTGAGGCTCAGTTCACGGAAACTCTCGTGGTGCAACCAGGCGGAAACGCTGTATGGGACCCCACTGCGGATGCGCTATGAAAACCTTGATCCTGCCGCATCGTACCGCCTGCGAGTGACCTACGCCGGACGTTTTCATGCGAAGATGCGACTCCTGGCTGATCAGGCGCATGAGATCCACGGTCCGCTGTTGCAGCCAAAGGAGCTGTGGCCCGTGGAGTTCGACGTCCCGGCCCAGGCCACCGCCGACGGCGTCCTCGAACTCCAATGGGAACTGATTGAACAGCGCGGTTGTCAGGTCGCGGAAGTCTGGCTCCTCAGACAACCCGCCGCCGCATCAGGCAAGTAGTTCGTCAACATGACCCGGTGTTGCAGCGCGCTAAAAGCTGTGCGTCCGCTGCATCACATCTTGACGGCTGGAGTAGACGAATGCCCAAACATAGTCAACAACGGAGGTTGGAATCGCTATCCGACTTGCCCAAGCGTCGCAAGCTGTGGCCACTGGCGATCGGATTGATCATCGTAATTGGACTGGCTCTCGTGGTGTTTGTCAGCACGTACGAGTTTGAGCCGACGAAACGCGCACGAAGCGTGCAACGCTCAAGTGGCAGTGAACCGAGGAGACTGGTGTTTTTCAATCAGTCGCCGCCAGTCAAGGCACTACCTCATCAACCACATATCAATGTCTGGTGGGACGACGTTCCGGCTCCGTTGCAGGTAGCGACGGGCCGGCCCAATCACGCGTCCAGCAACATCCACCCCGGGGACTACATTGGTCCGGAAGCTTGCCGCAAGTGTCACCAGAAGAATTATGACAGTTGGTCGCATCATCCACATTGCTGGATGAATGCGTCGGCCGATGCGTCAACCGTTGTCGGAGACTTCTCCGGCACGAGTATTTCTTTCCTCGGGGGAAAGGTGACGTTCTTTACTGAGAACGGCGAATATCGAATGCGGCTTGAGCGGGAAGAATCGCGAACGTATGCCGTTCATGAAACGATTGGTTCGCGTTTCTTTCAGTACTACATCGGCAAGCAGATTGAAGGGCCTGAGCCCGCTGGTCAAGCAACGGATCCTCAGCGTTTCGACCACGTTCTGCCGTTGGGCTTCTGGATCGAGCCCAAGGAATGGGTGCCGATCGTCAACGTCGCGAAAGAAGAATCGCCAGATGGTCAACGGATGGACCCCTTCGACACGAAAAGCTATATGGCCAACTTCTGTCAGTACGCTGACGCCTGTGACCAATGCCACACCACGAGTCCTTTGGGTGATCTGTTGTCGGGCAACGCAAATCAGTTGGCCCGCGAAGTGCCCCGCACGATCCAATGGGCGGTCTCGGACTATCTCGAGAAAGAGCGACCTGAGTGGTGTCCGCCCCAGCACCGGTCGCTTCCTGACGATCACGCGATTAAGCTACTCAATTCGCTCGATGCCATTCCCGCGTCGGAACATGCCGTCACACTGGGAATCAGCTGCGAGTCATGCCATCTGGGTTGCCGCGCACACGTCGAGAACCCGAAGGTGTTGCCCGCATTCTTCCCATACAGTCCGTACCTGCATAGCGGAGCCGCAGACGAACCGACCGACCTGGGACGTACTCACGACAACATCAACTGGGCCTGCGGTCGATGTCACTCCGGCGATCGTCCCCATTTCGCCGGCAGTATGTCAACTTGGAACTCGACCGAGTACTCCGATGCCATGCGGGGTAGCTGCTACAGTCAGCTGAAGTGTACCGACTGCCACGACCCGCATGTTGCGACCGGCCGCGCATGGTCGTCGACACCGGCCCAGGACGATGCGCGCTGCATCAAGTGCCATCCGCATTACGCATCGTCCGAATCACGAGCTGCGCACTCGCATCATCAGCCGGACAGCGAAGGCAGCCGTTGCATGAACTGCCATATGCCCCGCATCAACGAGGGTCTGCAGGACATTGTTCGCACGCATACGATTTTTTCGCCGACAAACGCCGAAATGATCCACGCCAATCATCCCAATGCGTGCAACCAGTGCCATACGGACAAGTCGATCGACTGGACGATCGGCTATTTGGGGCAATGGTTTAACGCGAAGTTTGACGATGCGAAACTGCAGAAGAACTATGCCAGCCGTACGCAATCGGCGGCATTGGGGTGGCTGCAGAGTAAGAATGAAGCGGTTCGAAAGGTCGCCGTGGATGCCCTGATCCGTACAAGATCTCGATGGGATCAGGACATGACGATCCAGGATTCGTTGATCAACGCTCTCGACGATCCGTATTTGATCAACCGTCAATTCGCCATGCGTGGAATTAACGACCTGTTGGGCGTTCAACTGCAGAACCACGGCTACCGCTTCTATATGACTCCGCGAGAGCGCGAACAGCCCCTGGCCGAGCTACGCAGGATACTCCGGTCCGCATTCGCAGAAACGTCGCTCGAGAATGGCAAATGAACCGCAGCCTGAACTCGGACTCATTGCCAGCAGGACTGCAATGGTGCTTGAAATGCCCGGAGTCTCGCTTGTTACTGCATGATTCGCCTAGAGTGGGAGCCTGCCGTTGCAGGCCGCGCCGAAGCTGAGATCATCTCTGCAGGAGTCTTACCGGCATCATTTTGGCGGATCATCTGCCGCGGATCCCTCGATCTGCTTGATGGCGGCCTCCAGGACCGGAGCGAATTTCTGGTCAGTGTGAAAATAAGCAAATTTCGGCTCCGTCCTCAGCCGTTCCGCATCACGGAATCCCATTCCCATCAGGTTCTCGATCGCAGTCTCAAACGCCTCCGGTGCATTCTCTCCATCAGGAAAATAACCTTCGCGGCGAGCCTGGTTGAAATAGACCTCCTGGAATAGCTTTCGCTCGTCTTCAGACAAGTCGTCGAAGATTTCCCGGAAACGCTCGATCTCCCGAGCTGCCGAACTGATGGCGACCCACGCGTTGTAGTGGTCTTTACCTTCTTTGGCGAAGAATGAGGCCAGCTGCGCCTTGCAATAGGCGACGTTGGCTGCACGGTGTTTGGGGGCCAGCGCCACCAGGTTCATCGACAACTCGACAACCTCATCGACTCTTGCGGGGTCAGTTTTGAGCTCCTCGAGCATGGCGGTCACCCGAGGCAACTTTTCCTCGACCTCCGTTTCCTTTTTCCGAGTTTGTTCCGGGGTATCGGCTGGCTCTGCCGGGTATGCTGCCAGGAGCTTGTCTAGCTGAGCCTTCTTTTCAGCCTCGGAGTACTCTTGCGTGCCGCCCTGCCCCAGCCCACAACCGGCACCTGCGAGAATCGTGGCATAGAGGAGACTGCGGGCGACCAGGGTTGTCCAATGCGGTGATATCGGCGATGCCGGGGTACTGACAACCGGAGTCCACGGATTCTTGTCGAGCCGACTCAGCCGATTTCGTTGGTACGACAATCCATGATCATCGCCGCGCGAGAGGGAAACGATCGCTGAATCGTTACATGATCTAGTGGCTTCGTGTGTCACGTTCGAAATATCCAAATTCCGGTTCTGAATGCGGGGCGTCAACAAGTTGGCATCATCCCCCAAGAGAGGGAGATTGATCAAATCCAAGCGGTCACTCATTTGATCATCGCTTTCATGCGCTCGACCTGGTCCTGCATTTCCTTCGATGCCTCTCTGATCTTCTTCACGCCGCCCCGAGACTTCCAGATCTTGACAATCACTTGTTCCTGATCCGCCAACTTCTTCGCCTCTGCCTCCAGCGGTGTCCCTTTCACGTCCTGATTTGTCATAAAGGCGTGGATGGCGCTCCCCAGTTGATCCTCAACCGGGTTGCTCTTCCCCACATAGGTTTTCGCGTTCACTTGAAACTGCAGGTTCTCGACTTCCGAAACGACCACGTTAAATGCGCCATAGTATGTTCGCGTGTCCATACTGTTGGGACCTTTTCCCGGATCACTACAACCCACCAGGAAAACGACGATACAAAAGAAAACCGTTCTAAGAAGTTCATTAGTCATCGTTCGATCCCTTGGAGGTCTTCTTTCATCAAATCCGAATTACACCAGGACGTTCACTGCGCGCATCATGATCCAGACGGATTCTCAGAATCGATTCCTCTTCCGTGGTGCGGTTCGGTAGAAATGCCCTGAAACATTACCGGACAGGCAGGCCAGTGTGAGCGAGCGTCCAACACAATCGGAGAGACTTCCAGATGGAATATCAGCAGGAAGCAATGACAACCTAATTGAGAGACCTTCGCGGCCGATTCCGCGACCGCGAAGGCTCAAACGCCTCACCCTCAGATTCCCTACCATTCACCAAGCACTTCACTACCAGCTCGAGTGCCGGCTGCCTGCCAGACACCAAGGTCGATGCTGTTGCCGACGAATTTGACGCTACCATCAGCGAGAACAGTATGCACGCCTCCGGTGTGGCGACTGCGAGCAGAGACAATCGCAACTTCACTCTCGTCATCCGGAATGGAGCCGCACCCGCAATCAGGCCGAGAAAAGTTCGGAGTATAAACGTGGTTGTAGGCTCCTTGCTGGTAACTTGAGTAATACCAGGCCGGGTCATCGCCACTCGTCCAGCCCCAGTCGGTCCTGTAGTTCGCGGCAACTGTCGGGTCCCCGGCAGCACAGGCGGCCACGACGCTGGCCGTGTCGTTCGTGTTCGAGGACGAGGTGATCAGGTTCGTCCCCCCATTTCGATACATGTAGTTGCCCAGACTGATCGTCGAATTGTCGACGGTACCGATCATGCGTTCAGCGTACATGGCGGTGTTTGAAGTGCCATCGGTGAATTGGGCGATCTTGATTCCGCCGTTATCGCCGAACGCACCACCCAATGCCCCGTCAAGCGCAGCCGCAGCACGCGGCGTGTAGACCGGATCCACCGCAATATTGCTGCCGAAACGCCGTCCGGCATAGACACTAGACCCAAAGTTGGCACGGTAGCTGTTCGTGTTGATACCGGGTGTATGGCGAGGATCTGACGGGCACATGAACGCGGGCAAAGAAAGATTTCTCACAAAGGCATTCTTGTCGCAGAGCGGTGACCCCATGCGAACTCGCGTGTTATCATGATCAAGCTGATTGTACACATTGGCCAGATCGATATATGGCAAAATGTGGTACAGCGGCGAGAGGTGTCCGTACCAACAGGGCATGCCAACCCCGTCTCCCCGCGAAGGAGCCATGCGTCCTGGTGGAAACTGCTGAAAAGTTTCCAGATAGTTGTGCATCGCCAGACCGATCTGCTTCAGATTGTTCTTGCACTGCGAGCGACGTGCGGCTTCGCGAGCCTGCTGGACTGCCGGAAGAAGCAATGCAATAAGAACGGCAATGATGGCGATCACCACCAGCAACTCAATCAACGTAAAACCACTTCTCTTGAACTTCATCTAACGTTCTCCTCAAGAAGGAATTTCCCGAATGGGTTGAGATTGGAATCTCATTAACGCGCAATATGACTTTCAATTTATCACCTCGCCCTCTCTGTGTCAAATTTTCCGTCTCCGGTCGCGGACGAAATTCAGATCAGGGAGCCAACCGGAACGGGGGAGCCCAGGTTGCTTGCAACCTTTGGGGCGGCAGGCTGTGGAGACTCCACCAGCTTGAACGGTCGGTTCACCAACGGTCGAGCTGATACAGGCTTCGCAGTGGCATCGGATTGATTGAGTCTGCCTATGGAGATGACTCCAAACCCAGCTTCGCTGCCAACGCTTTCTCTCGTCTCACGCTGGAGCTTGTGACGGAAGAGACAGTAGGCTGCCCTGTGTCCTCTGTCGCTGACCAGGAGCCTGACGATGAGAACCATCTTTCACATTGCACTGATCGTATTTCTTTCGTTGGACATGTATTTCTCATGTGCCTCAGCTGCCGACGAAGGCAAAATCCCCGACGGCGTGACGCTGTTACACAACCTGCGATACCGGGACGGAGTGGAGAACAACTGGAGCCTCGATCTGGCGATGCCGAGCGACTCGGCGGGGAAGCTGCGGCCGGCGATTGTGGTGATTCATGGCGGTGGGTGGCTGGAGGGGGACAAGTCGAGCTTCTCGACGCCGGGGTATCGTCCGCCGGGGAATATCCTCGACTTCGCGAAGCTCGGGTTCGTGGCGGTCACGATCAACTACCGGCTCTCGCGTGAGGCTCGGTTTCCAGCTGCGCTGCAGGATTGCCGATGTGCGGTCCGGTGGTTGCGGGCGCATACGAAGGAATACCAGATCGACCCCGATGCGATCGGAGCCTGGGGGAACTCGGCGGGCGGACATCTGGCGCTGCTGCTGGGGATGGCGGATACGACGGCGATCCAGGACGACGACGGACCATACCGGGAATTCTCCAGCCGGGTACAGTCGGTCGTGAGCGACAGCGGCCCCATCGATCTGCGGCATCAAGTCGAACACAACCAGATCCCCGATGCGATCAAGCTGTTCCTCGGCGGCCCTCCCGGCGCAGCGGGGGCCGGTGACTATGAGCTGGCGTCACCGATCAAACATGTTTCACAGCACACGCCGCCGCTGATGCTGATCTATGGAGTCAATGACGAGCAAGTAGGAGTCGAGACCGCCGACCGGTTCGTGATCGTACTCGACCAGGCGGGCGCCAAGGATGTCACGTACCACCGGCTCGCCAAGATCGGCCACTGCCCGCATTCTCTGAAAGGTGTCCCGTGGCTGGTCCCGACGGTGAATGAGTTTTTTGAGAGGACGCTCCGGGCCAAGGTGGATTCGGCAAATTGAACGGGCTACTCCCGATTGCTAGCAACCTTTGCGGGACGCAGGTCTTCAGGGTTCCTCTTGCCTGGTGTCCGGGGACGCAGGGTAGCGAAGCCCCCGAGTGCCATTGTTGCCGCTAATTCCCGGGTGGTCTATCGTTCAGTGATTCACCTCGCTCGCTTCATCCGTCTCGATGGTTACTCTCATGACTCGATTGGCCAATACTTCACTCACCAGGCTTGCGCTGGCGGTCGCTCTCATCACCGCATTCACACTGACCGGCTGTTCGCGTCGGCCACCCGCGGAGTCGGTGCCGGTGGTCGAGGTCGCTCCGAAGGCAGCTGTGGCCGAGGCAGCTCCGATCCAGGTCGGCGAGACCGACTGGCCGCAGTGGCGCGGCATGCGTGGCGACGGTATGGCGGCCAACGCAGAGGTCCCTGTGAAATGGGACGAGACAACCAACGTGGCCTGGAAGGCGGATATCCCCGGGCGTGGGCACTCATCGCCGATCGTCGTCGGCTCGACGGTCTATCTCGCGACTGCTATCCCCGAGCCGCAAAAGCAGGTCGTCATCGCCATCGACCGCGCGACCGGAAAGCCCCGCTGGGAGACAGCTGTGCATGAAGGGGGTTTCCCCGACCCCGCCGTGATTCATCAGAAGAGCAGCAATGCCAACAGCACGTTGGCGTGCGACGGGTCGCGGCTCTTTGCGGCGTTCTTCAACTCGGGCCGGATTTTCGTGACGGCTCTCGACTTCGATGGGAAGCGTCTCTGGCAGCAGGACGTTGGAGCCTTTGGATCGAAGTTCGGGTTCGCTCCGTCGCCGATTCTCTACAAGTCGACGGTCATCATCGCGGGTGACAACCTGAGTGGGGGATATATCGCCGCCCTGCACCGCGAGACCGGTGATGTCATCTGGCGCAAGGCCCGCCCCGCTGTGGCGACCTATTCCTCTCCGCTGCTGGCGACGATCGGTGGCCGGGACCAGCTGGTCATCAGCGGGTGTAACAAACTCACCAGCTACAACCCGGCGACGGGGGATGAGCTGTGGTCAATCGACGCGATTGCCGAGGCGACTTGCGGGACGCCAGTCACCGATGGGACGATGGTCTTTGCCAGTGGTGGTTACCCCGACCG
>QWOR01000298.1 GCA_003669575.1 Planctomycetota bacterium
GCCGATGGCGATGAGGGGGATCTGACCCTGGCTGTGGGTGTGCAGGTAGCGGATGACTTCGGTCGAGCGGGTCGTCAGCGGAGCCCCGCTCAGGCCGCCAGCGCCGATCTCCTGGATGCGTGATTCGGGAGTCGTCAGTCCGGCCCGCGAGATCGTCGTGTTCGTCGCGACCAGCCCGGCCAGCTGGGTCTCGCGGGCGATCGCGAGGATGTCGTCGAGTTGTGGGTCAGCCAGGTCGGGGGCGATCTTCAGCAGGATCGGCTTCGGGGTCGGCTGGCTGTGATTGAAGTCCTGCAGCGTCTGGAGCAGCTTCGTCAGCGGCTCGCGGTCCTGGAGTTCGCGCAGGTTCGGGGTGTTTGGCGAGCTGACGTTGACGGTGAAGTAATCGACGTAGGGAAAGAGCTGTGACAGGCAGGTTAAATAGTCGCTTTCGGCGTCCTTGTTGTCGGTGACTTTGTTCTTGCCGATGTTGGCTCCGATGATGATGCGGCGGTGCTTCGGCACGCGTTTGAGCCGCTCGACGATGACCTCAACTCCGGAGCTGTTGAACCCCATGCGGTTGATAATCGCCCGGTCGGCGGGCAATCGGAACAGGCGGGGCCGGTCGTTCCCCGGCTGGGGACGCGGCGTGACGGTCCCGATCTCCATGTGGCCGAAGCCGAAGGCCTCCCAGTGGTGGTTGACCATCGCGTCCTTGTCGAGTCCCGCCGCTAACCCAACCGAGTTGGCGAACTTCAGCCCGAAGATCGTCCGTTCCTGCCCAGTCGGCAATCCGCCGTACCACAGCCTCATCAGCGGCATGACGCCCGGCACACAGGCCGCGGCCCGCAGCAGGGCAAACGTCGTGTGATGCGCGGTCTCCGCATCGAGACGGAACAAAAGCGGACGAACAACAGATCGATACAGCATGGTCCTCGAAGTTTCGCCGCCCAACCTCCATCCGGCAAGCGAGCCCCAGAATCCAATAGACCGTCCCTCCTGCTCCCCCACTCCTCAGCACTCCCGACTCACGTTTGACGTAACTGCCCAACCTCCTCCACAATGGCCAACGTAAATTTCCACTCTGACAACCAGCGAGCCCGCGGATGTTGCACTTCCGAAAGATCATGGCCTCTCTCGGCCTGCTGCTGGTTTGGGGCTGTGGCAGCAGCACCTATGAGGATCGGCTCAAAGAAACGAATGCCCTCTTTGATTACCATCTCGGTCTGGATCGGGTCCTGCAGCCCGGGAAATGGTCGAGTCCAAACACGATATCGATGCGGATTCCGCAAGGGTTCACCGAACTCCCCGCCCCGCCGCCTCCCAAGCCCAACGAACCGGTCCCCGAGGATTCCCGCCAGCCGTTTTACCTGGGGCTGACACTGCCCGGGCTCGTCGGGGCCTGGCAGGGCCTGTTTCCCTGTGATGATGGGCTGAACCGGCCGGTCTTCCTTTATGTCTGCAGTAATCACCAGCTGTATCAGAATCTTGCCGCGAACCCCAAGGGCACCGATCCGGAGATGTTTCTGACGAATCTGGAGAGCACGCTGTCCAGCACGATGCAGGTGCAGTTGCCTCCCGGCGAGGGAACGCAGGTCGGCAGCAATGTTCGCTATGCGGAGATGTGCCCACGTGATGGTAAATATGCCGTCCAGCGAAAGTTCACGGGCATCACGTTTGTCCCGCCTGCGGTGTTGCCTCAAGTCGGCGTTGCGATCAAGGCTCAGTACTACGGTCACTACAACGGGAAGGTTCAGGTGGCGGTGTTGGCGGTTTACCCGGCCTCGATCCGCGACCGCATCGAAGACCGGCTGTTGACGGCATTAGAGACGTTCAGCGTCTCGAGCAGCATTCCCAGTACCCAGCCCGCGGTGCCTGCCGGACCCGGAGGAGCCCCCGCCAGCCGACCGGTCGGATTCTGATTGGTTCGGTCGCCTCGGTCGGGTTGCTCTTTGCCCGGCTGCCGACGAGACTTCCTCTCCCGATGAGGCAATTGTGCCTCGGACTTTCTGCTTTTGACGGACCTCATTGTGCTTCAGATTCTGCCTGCCATCGACCTGCGAGGAGGCCGCTGCGTTCGGCTGCGACAAGGGGACTACGCTCAGGAAACCGTTTTCGGCGACGATCCCGTGGCCATGGCCAGACGCTGGGAAGCGGACGGCGGTGACATCCTGCATCTGGTCGACCTCGACGGCGCCAAAGCGGGAAAACCCGTCAATGTCGACGCCATTCGTGGCATCGTGAAGGCCTTGCAGATTCCCTGCGAACTCGGTGGCGGACTCCGAGACGACGAGTCAATCCGCTTCATGCTGGAAGAGGTCGGCGTCACCCGCGTCATCATCGGCACAGCTGCGCTGAAACAGCCCGACTGGTTCAAGCGGATGGTGGAACGTTACCCCGGACGGATGGCGTTGGGCCTTGATGCCCGCGATTCCATGGTCGCGACGGCGGGGTGGCTGGAGGTCTCAAAGACCCCCGCGATTGATCTGGCCAGAGAGTATCAGGGGCTGCCGCTGGCAGCTCTAATCTACACCAACATCGCCAATGACGGCATGATGCAGGGCGTCGATCGCCAGACGATCAGCGACATGCTGGCCTTGGCCGAACTCGGCTTTCCGATCATTGCTTCGGGTGGTGTGACGACAGCCGACGACATTCGCACGCTCTCGGCGGAACACGCGAAACAGCCGAACCTGGCCGGAGCGATTATTGGCCGAGCCCTCTATGAAGGGACACTGACCGTCGCCGACGCCCGGGCTTCGAGGTAACGCTGGTAGGTTGCTGCGAGCCGAGGCCTGGTCACGAGACCGGACAAATGCAAACGACCGGTGAATCTGGCTGGCTCACTTCAACGATTCTATCGGAACGACTTTGAGTCCCTGAGCGTTGGCAGCTGCGGTGGTGGTAATCAGGGCTTCCATCTTCGTGTCGTCGATCACCAGACAGAGCTTCTCCTGCATCGGCCAGGTGAGGATCGTATAGATTCCCTTGGTGCCGGGAGCTTTCCCGAGGGAGAAGGTCTGAGGCATGTTCTTGGTGTAGCCCGCCATCTTCAGAGCGTCGCCATCGATCACGAAGGTGACTTTCGTCTCCTCACCCAAGTAGGCAAACGCATCGGCGAGTGGCTTGCGGGCGAACTCGATCTCGAACTCCGTCTTCAGCCGCCCCATGACTGTTTTGGGTAACTTCTCGTCCGAGGCGGCAATCGGGATTTCCGGAGGGCTGGTATCGAAGTTGGTCCGAGTCGACTCGTCCCACGTCAAGATTGCACCCAGTGCCAGATTCGGGGCCGCTTTGGGGGGGAGGACGGTTGTCATCGTCAGGGACTTCGGCCCCGACTGGAGCACTGTTGCCTGGCGGAATGCCTCGACCATTGCGGGGAAGCGGCCGATGATCTGACGGAATCCCGCCTGCGCTGGATGCATTTTGCGCACGCAGTCGACCAGGTCATGCTCGACGAGTTCCGGAAGCGATTTCAGATAGTCTGTCTTCAACGTCGCCGGGGTACTGATCCGCCTGGTACCGGAGTGGCTTCCTTTCGGACGCACGCGGATCTCGGAGTGCAGTGTCTGGCCGAAGTGCAGACTCCAGCTCACCGACTCCGCATCATGGCCAAAGGCCTGCATGACATGAATGATGGCCAGCTGCGCTGCTGGCTCGAACAGCTGGTCGGCATACGTCACGACGTCGTCAACATTCGCCAAGACAGTGAATGTGCGGTCACGGTCCGAGGAAGAGATGAGTTCCGCAATTCCGTTCGTGACGCAGTCGAGGGGCTGATCGATCGCATCGCAGAGGTCTTGTCCCGCTGCTGCGGGCGAGATGGCGATCGTGTCATTTCCCTGGACGAAGTACGCGGAGTCATCTTTGCGAGTGACTGATGGCTTTCCGGGGGCGGAGATTTCCTCGCCAGCGAATTCCTGAATCAATGCGGAGCGTTGCTCGGGCGTCTTCAGGCGAAAGACAACGCTGACCTGCGGCGGCTCGGACTTGGACAGGGCACTGATGCCGATCAACAGCTCATCGATCTGCTCTGGAGCGCGATGGGTGAGTTTCAGAATTCGCGACTCCAGCCACCTCACGACATCCTCGGTGAGGCTGGCTTTCCGTTCCTCTGCAGCGTGATCCGTGCCCCAGATGCGATTGGGTCGCAGGTGAATCACGATGTTGTTAACACCGGTCAGCATCTGGAGCGGAATCGGCTCTCCATGCGTCGGGCGAAACTCAGCGACCAGATTGGGATCTGCCGTGAGAGCCGCGTAGGAGTAGGCCACCGACGCCGACGTGGGAGTGGTTGGCGCAGGTACCGGCACCGTGGAAACCGTAGAGGTCGACTGCTTTCCAGGGGCTTTCGGCTGATTCAAGTAGAGGCCACCCGCGATCACCGCGACAGCTGCGATGCCCAATCCGATCCATGTCGGCCACTGGCTTCTCTTCTTGCGAACACTTTTTGGTAATGAGTTCGACCGAGAGATGGCCTTTGCTGTCGACGACGGAGCTGTCGACGGTTCTCCCAGATCAAATGTGAACTCGGGAAGCGGTTCCGAAGGGAGAGGATCGATCGAAAATGGCAGCGGGTCGGGCGGCGGGGCTACTGCTTTCGGAGTTGCGGGTTTGTTGGGTGTGCGTTTAGGTGCGGCCTGAATGGTCGGTGGTTCAACAGCGGGAAGCGGCGGAGGAGCCTCCTCACTTTCGACCTGCTCCACCAGCGGAAAGACTTTATCACAGCCGGGGCAGCGCCCCTTCTTGCCCAGAAGGGAGCGGTCTCTCAGCTTGATCGATTTGCCGCAATGGGGGCATATCACGCGAGCAGACATAGACAGACCTGGCCGGCTAGATGGTCACTTCAGAATCAATCATGTTCTTCGGAACACGCGTTGACTTGATTCTAATTGTCATATTCGGACTGTCCTAACGTGCAACGAATCCACCATCGCATATTTGTTTCCTGGATTGGAAGGTGCCCTATTCAATATTCCGAGGGTTTTGTTGCGACCTGGCTGTTCTCAGCCCGAACACTGGGCCGGGGAATCCGTCCTCGCAAGCTGGGGGAACCTTGTCGGATTTGACGGTTGTTGCCATTCGGCTCTGCTTTCCTGTCGCGAAATGTAGACGGATTTCTCTTTCTGCAACATGCTTCGAGGTAGGATCCAGTGATCGAGTTCAATTTTCGCTCAAGTATTGATTGAGAAATGAACTCTCCCTCGACAGCATGGATTGCTGGCGAGCGTGGATGGCACGGATCGCTGGGTTTGGTGGTTCGTCGGAGCGTCCGGCAATGAAACGTATCTTTGTAGCGGCCATGACCTGCATTGCAGCCATGGCTTCGACCGCACAGGCAGGCTGGTTCTGCGGTGCCGCGAATTACAGCTGTTGTCCTGTATCGGCGTGTCAGCCCTCATCGTGCTACACCGCTTGTAAGGTCGAGCGGCAGACCTGCTACCGAACAGTAAGTGAAACTGTTTGGGAACCGCAGACAGTGACCTGTAATCGTCAGGTGCAGGAGGTCGTCTATGAAGACGTTCCTCAGACCTGCTACCGCACGGTCGTCGAACAAGCTGTGCGCGAAGTGCAGTACACCGTACAGAAGCCGGTGATGGAGACGAGCTACCGCACCGAGAATTACTGTGTGCAGAAGCCGGTGATGGAGACCAACTACCGCGAACACTGCTATCAGGTGCGTCGCCCCGTCACTCAGACTGTCAATCGTCAGGTCACCCGCGTGGTCTGCAAGCCCGTGACAGAGAATTGCACCCGCCAGGTGTGCCGAACTGTTTACAAGCAGGTCAGCGAGACGATCAACCAGGAACGCTGCTACACAGTTCGTGAGCCAGTCACCACCTACCGCACCGTGCGTCAGGTGACCGGAGCCTGGAAGACCGAGCAGGTCAACATGCCTGGCCCGATGATGCCCCGCTGCTCAATCGATCCGTGCACGGGCTGTCCTCGGATGTGCATGGTCCAGTGTCCAGGTTACTCGGTCTGTCGCCGAGTCTGGTGCCCGCAGGTCTGCGAGCGTCAGGTTCCCTGCACGACCTACGTCTGCCGCGTTGTGCGTCAGAGCTGTCCTGTAACGGTGTGTCGTACCGTGCCAGAACAGGTCACCGAGTCGATCCCCTACACCGTCACTCGTATGGTGCAGGAACGGGTCTGTGAGAACGTTCCCGTTCAGGTCTGTACTTACGTGACCGAGAACAAGGTGGAGCGGATTCCTTACCAGGTCTGCCGCATGGTTTCCGAAAACATGACCCGTCAGGTGCCTGTTCAGACCTGCCGCATGATGAACGAAGTCAAGACCCAGCAGGTTCCGTACTGTGTCTCGCGTCAGGTCCCCTATACGGTCACTCACAAGGTGGCCCGTTGTGTGACCCGCACCGAGCCCGTCTGCTACACCCGGATGGTCGCAAAGACGGTCTGCCGTCAGGTGCCTTACGAAGTCTGCCGGATGGTCCCTCAGACCACTTGCGATTCTTGCACCACTGGCCAGGTTCTGAACGGGGCTCTGCCTCAGTCAGATCTGGGAGCTCCGACGATCCAGCACGAAACGGCTCGACCCGCTTTCCCAACCCTCGATCAGCCGACTCCAGCAACGAACACCGCCCCAGCTGCTCCACTGGTCCCCGTGCCAGAGCCAGCAGCTAAGGCTGGTCCTCGCCTGAACGGCCCGAGCGCTCTGCGAGTTCAAGGCCGCCGCTTCTAATCTGATGATGAGTCCGTAGGGAGATGGACTCAGACCGCATTCCCCGAACCGGGGATACCACTCAGGGACGACGGGCCGAAACGCCGTAGTGCGTGGAGGCCGGCTATGACAGTGACGAACAGGACGACTGCGATGACTCGCAGCCGTCCTGTTTCGTTTTCAGGGACGACTTCAGAGCTTCCGACCGCCACGTTTTATCTGTTCACTGGTCATGAGCCTTAACGGCTACTCGATGGTAGCGATTCAGACTGAACACGATGGTTCCCTATGCGGATGTGGACTCTCCGGAGTCAGCTGTGAACTGGCGTTCAAACGACTGGATGTTCCGGCAGTGAGTGCAGAGTCTGGCAATGATTCGCTAGGGAGTACTGAACATGTGCGGCGGCATGTTCCAATGCTTCTCCGTTCCGGGGACGAAGCGTGGTATTCCGGAAGCGACAAGCTGTCCGAACTGATACTCCGGATGGCCGCAGAATGGACAAGGGTATTGCTTCAGTGATTCGGTTTGAGGGTCCATATCAGTGCTTTCGATCCAAGCTGTATTGGCTCACGAGTTGGAATTTTCGCGGAACAGAGCCACATGGCCGCATTCGCGACAGGAACGGGAAGAGAGCTCCTCACCACTCGAAAATGCGCCGGTCCACCAACTTCGAATTCCGCGCACGAAGTACAAGCAATACCGTTCCTTTACAAAACCCCATTCATAGTCGCATTTGTGGCAGATGGGACAAGGAGCGGTGTCTCGTGTTCTCATTGACTGGCCCATGATTCACCCTTTGAAATTGGTTTAATCGATCGTAAAGATCTGAATGTTGCCACACTTTTTACAGCGACGAGCAACTGTTTTCATTCCCAGAAGATCACTGAAAAATCGAGTGAACCATCCAGTTCCTTCTGGGATAAATATGAAAAGACGTCCACTCCCAATACGCCCCCAGTCGTAATTTGCGTCTCCTCAGACCGAACAATTCGCCGTCCCGCGAATCAGCGGATCAGATCCCATGGCAATCTCCTCAATTCGTGTTATTGGAGATCAACGTAAGACAGCACCAAGCGGATCACTATCCCAACGAAAACAGGGCGGACATTACTGTCCGCCCTGTTCGATGACTGTCGATGATTACTGACAGACGGACGTCTGCCGCTCGCTTTACTCGAGGATGATATCTCGTACGGTGGCTCCACCGGGGATCATCGGCAGCACGTGTTCCTGGTACGGGCAGATCACGTCCAGCAGGAATGGACCATCGTGAGCAATCATCTCGGCGATCGCAGCTGACAGATCCTTCTTCAAACGAACCTGCCTGGCCTTCACACCGAAGCCAGCTGCGATCTGAACGAAGTTCGGGTAGGTCTCTTCGTAGTGGCTGCCTTCGCCTTCACCGAGCCATTCGGGATGGTCGATCGGGCCGAGGTAAGTGTGAGCCCGCTTGCCGTCCATGAAGCGGTCTTCCCACTGCACCACCATGCCCAGATGCTGATTGTTGAGCAGCAGGATCTTGACTGGCAGCTTCTCGCAGGCGAGCGTTGCCAGCTCTTGAACATTCATCAGCATGCAGCCGTCGCCATCGATGTCGACGCAGATGCGGTCCGGGTGGGCGGCCTGCATCCCCATGGCTGCGGGCAGGCCGAAGCCCATCGTGCCCAGGCCGGAGCTGGAGAGCCAGCGTTTTGGCTTGCGGAACTTGAAGTGCTGAGCGGCCCACATCTGATGCTGACCCACACCCACGGCGATCAGCGGATCCTTGTCGATCGTCTGCTTCCAGAGCTCCGTGATGGCAGCCTGCGGCAGGATGTATTTCGGGTCGTCCTTGAACGTCAGCGGATACTTCTCCCGCCACTCGTTGACCTGCTTCCACCAGTCTTCGATCTGTGGCTTGTCGGTTTCGGCGAAGCTATCGCAAATCTGGGTGAGGAATTGCTTCACGTCGCCCACGACGGGGATGTGAGCTTCCTTGTTCTTGTGCATCTCCGATGGATCGATGTCGACATGGATGATCTTGCCGTGCTTGGCGAACTCATCGAGCTTGCCGGTCACACGATCGTCGAACCGCACGCCCAGGGCGATCAGCAGATCGGCCTCGTTGATGGCGAAGTTCGAATATGCCGTGCCGTGCATGCCGAGCATGTGCAGCGACTGAGGATCGTCGCCGGGGAAGGCTCCGATACCCATCACGGTTGTGGCGACGGGAATCCCCGTCAGGCGAGCGAATTTGGTGAACTCGTCGGCAGCGTTCGAGTTAATGACACCGCCGCCGACGTAGAAGATGGGCTTCTTGGAGCGGCGGATGGCTGCCAGAACGCGATTGATCGTTTCCTGAGGAATCGGCTGTGGCTCGGGCTCGTACCCAGGGAGGTACATTTCCGGATCCCAGTCGATGTCCCCTTCGAGTTTGGCCAGCAGAATGTTCTTCGGGAGGTCGATCAGAACCGGTCCGGGGCGCCCTGACTTGGCGACGTAGAACGCCTCTTTGACGATCCGGGGAATCGATCGCAGGCACTCTTGCATCGATTCATGACAGCGCCAGTCCTTCGCACTCACCAGATAGTGATGCTTGGTAATAGGACGGCAGATCTCGACGATCGGCGTTTCCTGGAAGGCGTCGGTCCCGATCACTGCCTGGGGCACCTGTCCGGTGATGCAGATGAGCGGGATGCTGTCCATCTTGGCGTCAGCGATTGCCGTGACAAGGTTCGTGGCACCGGGGCCACTGGTCGCCATGCAGACGCCGACTTCTTCGGTGGTGCGGGAAACCCCCTGAGCGGCGAAGCCACCACCCTGCTCGTGACGAGGAAGGATCGTGCGGATTTCGTCGCTGAATTTTCGCAGAGCCTGGTGCAGCGGCATGCTGCAACCGCCTGGATAGGCGAATATGGTTTTGGTCCCTTGCCGCACAAGGCACTGGATCACGATGTCAGCCCCGTTCAGGGCAACTTTGGTCTCGGTGGTCGGGTTGGCAGCCACGGGCGAGGCCTCTCAACTAGTAGTGGGGACGAACACGGAATTGGCAGGAAGGTGCGAACGGTTCGGCATTTCCATCATGTGCGGACCCCCAAACTGCTCGTCAGGTTCGGAGGCACCCGGGAGTCTGAAAGTGTACCCGCAGCCAGTCTCCAAAACGAGTCCCCAAGCCGAAATGAGGCCTTCCCGCGATGAAAGCGAAGCGGTTTTCCCGATTAAGCCGGAGCCGGAATCTAGCCGACTCCCGCAGGCACTCGACAGCTTCAGCGGGATCCAATGAGACTGGTGAGTTGACGCAACCCCATTTCCGGAAGCTGCTTCCGGGATTTTATTGTTTCTTGGAAGACTTGGCGTCGTCGGCTCCGGCCACCGTCGTCCATCGGGATGTGGGCCAAATCACAGCTGTTCCATCGCGGCTGGCGGTTAGGATCTCCTGACCATCAATTGGTGAGAAAGTCACACTCGTCACGTCCTCAGTGTGCCGGCTCAACGTCAGGATTTCCTTGCCCGTCAGAGAGTCCCAGAGCTTCGCTGTCTGGTCCTGGCTTCCGGTAATGATGCGTGATTTGTCGGGAGAGAATGCCACCGAAGTGACCGCAGCGGAGTGTCCGGACAGAGACTGCCGCTTCTCCGCAGTCTGCACATCCCAGACGATGGCGGTGTTGTCCTCACCCCCCGTGGCCAGCCACTGGCTGTCTTTGGAGAACTCGGCACATAGCACCGCAAAGCGGTGTCCCTTGAACTCGCGAATCAACTCACCGGTCGACGCGTTCCACAGGCGGGCCGTCTGGTCGCTCGATGTGGTCACGATAAACTCGCCCGACGGAGAGTAGTTGGCCGAACGCACGCGGTCGGTATGTCCGCGCAGAGTCAGCTCAACCTTTCCGGTCGCGAGCCGCCACACTTTCGCGGTGCCATCATCACTCGCGGTCAGCACGCACTGCCCGTCCTTCGAAAAGGTCGCCGTGTTGACGAAGCTGGAGTGTTCTCCTTCGAGCTTGCGGATCACTTTGCCGGTTTTGGCATCCCAGACCTTGGCGGAGTTGTCCCAGCTGCCGGTGACGATCATGTCACCCGCTGGAGAGAACCGGGCCGAAGCCACTGCGCCGTGTGGGCTGAAGCTCATCTTCTCGCGGCCGGTCTTCACATCCCAAAGCCGCGAGTCACTGCCTCCCACAGTCAGCACATCCTCAGAACCCGGGACGAAGGTTGTTGACCACAGCAGCCCACCTCGTAGCTTCATGTCGATCAGGGGGCCGAGTTTCCCGTCAGGTTGCGGAGTTTCGAGCTCCTTGCCGGAAGCAAGATTCCACAGTCGAACAGTCCGTTCGTCTGAGTTCGCGATCAGCAACCGCTGGCCATCCTCGGACACGCTAAGCGAGTAGACGTTGCCAGGAAATGGCCCGAAGGTCTGGGTGGTCTGGCCAGTCGTGATGTCCCAGACTCGCAGCTTCTGGTCGGCACAGCTGGTGACCACCAGATTTCCACCCGGAACGCTCTGCAAGGCGAGCACGGAGTCGGGGTGCTTGAGTATCAGCTTGTTCAACTCCTGGCCCGACGCGACATCCCACTGACCGACCGTATTGTCTCCGCTGGCGGTCAGGACACGTGTCCCATCATTCGAGAAGCGAATTGCCGAAATACGTCGCGAATGGCCATCGAGGTTCGCCACGACGCGGCCTGCCTCGACGTTCCACAGCTTCACATGACCTCTCGTATCCCCCGTCGCCAGCAGCGTGTTATTGGGAGAAAACGCCACGGCTGTCACTTCGGCCTGATGACCATCCAGAGTCATCACCCGGGAGCCAGTCATGGCATCCCAAAGAATCGCAGTCTTGTCATCGCTGCCGGTCGCGACCCATTTTCCGTTGCTTGACACCGTAGCAGCTGCACTGCGACCACTATGGTCCAGACGTTGAATCTGTCCCCCGGTCGCAACATCCCAGATGCGGGCTGTGTTATCCACCGCTGCGGTGAGCAGCCTTTTGCCACCCGGAAAGAAGACTGCGGTCGACGCCAGATAAGTGTGTCCTTCAGCGAGCGTCATTCCGGGTTGACCCGAACTCGTACTCCATAAACGAGCTGTGCGATCACGACTGGCAGTGACGATCTGATGCTGATCCTGTGAGAACGTGGCATCCAGAACGGCATCGGAATGGCCATTGAGTACGACGCCCTGCAGTGTGCGAATCTCCTGGTACCCCTCAATGCTCCACTCGCGAACC
>QWOR01000019.1 GCA_003669575.1 Planctomycetota bacterium
AGACGCTGCAGGACTTCAATCACAGCCAGCCGACCCCGAAGCCGATCCTGCTCAAGATCGCCCCCGACCTCGGTGATCCCCAACTCGACGACATCCTGGCCATCGCTCGAGAGACCCAGCTGGCCGGGCTAGTCGCGACGAACACGACAATCTCGCGTGCCGGGCTGACGACTCCCGAGTCACGCATCAAGGAGATCGGTGCTGGCGGCCTGAGCGGGGCTCCGCTGACCACCCGCTCGACCGAAGTCATCCGCTACCTGCACACCCATAGCCAGGGCCAGATCCCCCTCATCGCCGTCGGTGGCATCATGACCCCCGCAGACGCCGCCGCCAAAATCGCCGCCGGTGCCAGCCTGATCCAGCTCTACACGGGCTTCGTCTACGGCGGCCCGGAACTGGTGCAGGGGATTAATCGACGCATATGTCTTGGACCGTGAGTGCAGACATTCGAGGGAATGATCATGCAATGTAGGATCTACGAAAACTAAAACACTCATGGGACAGAATTCATGTCACTCCTTATAGAGAAACGACGGCGGTTGTTCATTCTGATCGTTTGGCTCTTTGGTTTGGGAGCAGGTGTTTTCGTCCACATGTCTTCGCGATATCGCCAAACGATGATTGTTGAAGGCAAAGAAGTCGTGCTGATTGACGTAGATAAATCAGACCCCCGAGTAATGTTGGGAATTATCATCTGCGGGGCATTCTCGATTTACTATGCGTATCGCTGCTGGAACCCGCCTTCTGATCCGTAGGCTTCGCTCAGCGCATCACCTTTCTAGCGGGGTGGCGGGGGGCGACCAGCGGGAGCCCCAATCTTGGACGAAGAGTCATTTGCCAACTCGACTGGGGGCTTTGCTGCGCTGTGACCCCAGCCACCCTTCCCTGTCCAACGACGACCAACAAGACGATTCACCGCAGAGGGAATGCCTCCCGTCCGATCCTCTGCGGTGACTTATCGTGACTCACTTGAAGTGATTTCTCTGTCAGGCACTTCTCGCACCCCTCTTTGCTGGACAATGTAACGTTTGTTATTTTCCGGTGAGTAGAACGCCCATTTCACACCAGCTGCAGCAACATTAAATACCTCATGGTGATTGTCAGTTGAAATAATCCATACGACTGACTCGGCGCGACCGCAAACCATCACTTCCTTCCCGTCGCTTGAAAAAGCCAATTCGCCAAAAGGTCCGACTGGTAGTGGAACCCATGCATCAACGTCACCATTCTTCGAGGAGAACCTCACACCATCTTGATAAACTGCTGCCAGCATATCTCCTGAATTTGAAAACTCGCATGCAAAGCATGTTGAATACTGCCTTCTACTGGTTCTTGTTTGAATGAGATTGTCGTCAAGTGTGATGTTGTCCGTTGGCGGCATACATCTGAGTGACCCGTCCGTGAACGCCATTCCAACAGTTCCGTCCGTGGATCGCACTGTAATTGCAATTGGCGTGGAGTCACCAAAATGAACGGAGTGCAATTCACCTCCGGATGAATACTCGCGTACAACAAGGATCCCAGAAGTTTCAAAATCAGTTTGCTTGTCATGTTCAAGCGTCAGCAGCCTTTTTCTCTGCGGATCACAAAGTATCCCAATCGCATCATTCTTGGTCTTGAGGGTCTTGGTGACTGAACACTGATGCACGTCAAAAAAGAGATACTCGTCTTCCCCGCTGACGAACCAGAAACCTGTTTCGTCAGCGGCCAAGCCAGAGACATATGATCGGAATTCGCATTCAAGCGAACATTTTACTTTCAGAGATGAAATGTCGCGTACATCGACTTTTTGTGGTCCAGCTTTGGTGACGACGAACCCTTGTTTCGCATTAACGGCAAGGACACGCAATGGGTTTATGAGTTCTCCAATCACAAAGGCCATATACAACGCACCAAGCACCAGGCACACAAGCAATGTGTTTCTCATTGTGCGTTTCCATCCAGACGCATCAAATGTGCTTGCCATGGTGGTGCCGGCAGGTTTTGGGGTTGGCGGAAACTTACAGTGGCAGATTTGTAAAGCGCTACACTACGGAGGCGGCTTACATGCAGCAAGATTACTTCTTCATCCGCCGGACCTGATTAATCAACTCATCCAGCTTCGACAGGAACTTCGAAACATGTTTGCCCTGGTGGGATGACGGGCCGCCGGTGATAGCGCCGGTCTGGCGGAGGCCATCGAACAGGTCGCGCATGGCGAGGGTCTCGCCGATGTCGGCGTCGGTGAAGACGCGGCCGCGCGAGTCGAGGACGCGGGCCTGGTTGGCGATGCAGCGGGCAGCCAGTGGGATGTCGCCGGTCACGACGATGTCACCCGGTCCGGCCTGCTCCGCGATCCAATCGTCGACGATGTTCAGCCCGACTTCGCTGCGGACCACCAGCTCGATCAGGGGCATCTGGGGAACCCGCATCCAGTTGTTGGCCACGACCTTGACCGGCATCTGGTAACGGATCGCGACCCGGTAAATCTCGTCTTTCACGGGACAGGCGTCGGCATCAATGTAGATCGTCAGCATGAGCTTTCCCCTGTTCGAAGAGATGGACGACGGCCCGACCGCTGATCGTCTCGCTCTTGAGCAACTCGGCAGCAATCAGCTCGACCGCCCGCCAGAGTTCGGGACGCTCCAGCATGTGTTCCACTTTGGCGAGCAGGCGTTTCTGTAGCCGCTCGTAGTGCCGCTCTCCCGCCCGCATGACGGCCAGTCGCTGGACACTTTGCAGGTCCTGAGTGGCTCCCGCCCAGGAGTACTGCCCCGTGTGACGGGCCTCAGCTGCGAGACCGGCCAGCGAAATCAGGATTTCGCGTTCGAGCCAGTCCTCGGTCGGCCTGGGCTTGCCCTTCTGGAACTCGCAGCGTCCCAGCGTCTGCAGCTTCGGCAGAATGCTGACCCGCTGGACACTGCGACCGAGCGCAATCGCGATGACCGCATGCCCCGCTTCGTGATAGGCCGTCGATTCGGGATTCATCGCATTTGGGGAGACAAGGCAGGCATGGTGAACCCTGATCATACCGTGTCATGCCTCACAGCAGCGAGCGTCGGACGTGAGTCCGACGTGCCAGCCGGAGGGTGATGTACCACCCGCAAGTGACATTCTGAGTGGGGGCGTCTGAATAGTGGTGTGGATAGTCACCGAAGTCACCCGGATTCACGACAGACTGATGTCTGCCGCTCGCTGGGGAGAATGAGACCTTGGGCCGGAGATAACGGACGAATCACTCTCCGCTGATGATTGCCGGTTTCTTCCGGCCTCCCTGCGTTGCGATTTCCGCCCCAATCGGCAACAGTGAGTGCAGTTTCGCAGTGGACCCGGGGGCGTGCGATTCCGCAGGGGCGGGATCGTCGGGGATTTGCCCGCCGGAATCGGTCGATTCTGCACTCCAATTCACCATCCATGTCGCTGTCTTATAAAGATTCTGGTGTCGACCTCGAACTCTACGAGCAGGCGATGGGCCGCATCCCAGCCTTGCTCGCCCGCACGAACACGCCGCGCGTGATGCCACTGCCGGGAGGGTTCGCCGGGCTGTTCAAGCTGCAGGACGCCGCCCACAAGTACCGCGATCCGGTGCTGGTCTCGGGGACCGATGGCGTTGGCACCAAGATCAAGGTCGCCCACATGGCGGGCGTGTACGACACCATCGGCATCGATCTGGTGGGGATGTGCGTCAACGACTGCCTGTGCCTGGGTGCCGAGCCGCTCTTCTTCCTCGATTACGTCGCGATGGGGAAGGATCACCCCGACCGTCTGACTCAGATCGTCAAGGGCGTGACAGACGGCTGTGTGCAGGCTGGCACTGCTCTGCTCGGCGGCGAAACAGCAATCATGCCCGATGTTTACAGTGTCGATGACTTCGACCTGGCGGGGTTCTGCGTGGCTGTGGCCGATAAGGACAAGCTGGTCACGGGGAACTCGATTCGCCCTGGCGATGTGCTCGTCGCGATCCCCAGCTCGGGGTTCCACTCCAACGGTTACAGCCTCGTGCGCAAGGCAGTGTTTAGCGCCGGTGGCCTGAAGATCGATGCCCATGTGCCCGAACTCGGCCAGACCGTCGCGGAAGCGCTGCTGACGCCCACTCGGATTTACTCGTCACAGGTCGCCGGAGTCGTGGCGAAGTTCCTGATCGATGTCGAACTGATGGGCATCGCTCATATCACCGGCGGCGGGCTCGGCGACAATATCACCCGACTGCTCCCCGAAGGGTGCGCCATCCGCATCGACCGCTCGAGCTGGACCCCCAATCCGGTCTTCAGCTGGGTTCAGGGCCTGGGCAAGATCGACCGCGAAGAGATGTACCGCGTCTTCAACATGGGGATCGGCATGGTCTTCATCGTCGGCAAGGGCGCGGCGGACAAGGTGGTCAATCACCTGAAGGCTGCGGGCGAAACAGTCCACGTCATCGGAGAAGTCATCGCTGGCGAACAAAACTGCGTCTACGAGTCGTAGACCGCTGGCTTGAGGATCTCTCCCTCGCTGTTGTTCTCCCGATCGATTCGTTCCAGATTCATTTTCGTTTGTTGTTCCTGTCGCTCATTCTTCCGTCAGCACCTTTGGCCATCGGCCGCAGGTCCTCATCACGAGGCGTTCACTTATGTCCCACTGTCTGGTCACTGGCGGAGCTGGATTCATTGGCAGCCACCTTACCGAGCGGCTGCTGGCTCAGGGACATCAGGTCACGGTCCTCGACAACATGACGACCGGCCGGGAGGCGAACCTCAAGGCGGTCGCCTCGCACGAGCGGCTGCGGATTATCACCGGTTCGATCACCGACCAGCTGGCACTCACCGAAGCGGTTCGGGGTGTCGACACGATCTATCACATGGCTGCTGCGGTCGGCGTAAAGCTGGTGGCTGACAACCCCGTGCTGACGATCGAGACGAACATCTACCCGACTGAGTTCCTGCTGCGGCTGGCGGTGCAGGGGGGCCAGCGGGTCTATCTGGCCAGCACGAGCGAGGCCTACGGCAAGAACCCCAAAGAGGTCTGGAGCGAAGAGGACGATCTGGTTTTCGGCCCGACCTCGAAGCCGCGCTGGGCCTATGGGGCGTCCAAGGCGATCGATGAATTCCTGGCCCTGGCTTACCACAAGATGCACGGGCTGAAGGTCGTCTGCGGCCGGTTCTTCAACGTCGTCGGTCCGCGGCAGGTCGGAAACTATGGCATGGTGGTCCCACGCTTCGTCGATCAGGCCCTGAAGGGCGGGCCGATTGTGGTCTACGACGATGGATCACAGGTGCGTTGCTTCGCTCACGTCAAGGAAGTGGTCGACTGCGTCATCGAGCTCACCAATACTCCCGCTGCCGAGGGTCGCATCTTCAACATTGGCAGTGATCAGGCTGTCAGCGTCCTCCAGCTGGCAAAGACGGTGATCGAGAAGGTCAACCCGCAGGTGCCGATTGAGTTCATGCCGTACAACGTGGCGTATGGGGATAACTTCGAGGATGTCCAGCGCCGGGTGCCATGCGTGGACCGGCTCTACGGTACCATTGGCAAGAAGCCGGGAATGAAGCTCTCGCAGATTCTGGACGATGTGATCGCCTGGAAACGGGCCGAGGCCAAGTAGTCGCGCCGAGGGATCGTGGCGACAGGCAGTCAGTTCGTGGCTCCCGCCCCGAGGTTGGCCCAGTCTCGATTGCCGACCATTCTTTGGCAGCTTACTCTGTGGGTCACGCAACACCCACTCCCAGATTGCCCGATCTTATGTCCCGGCTTGCTCTCACCATCACTCGATTCGCTTCCGCTGCCTGGGTGGGAGCAGCTGTTTTGTTTGTAATCAATGGGGTCCAGCAGACGACCTCCGGCAAATTCGAGTCGATGACCACTGATCAGCTGGTGCTGTTGAGATTTCCAGCGTATTACCTCATGGGGTTCATTCTTGTCGGGCTGTCGCTGCTGGGGGCAGTGCTGTCCGGGACAGAGAGATCCCAGCGTCAGCGACGGATGCTGATTGTGCTCTTTGGCCTGTCCCTGGTCATCATGCTGTTCGATTATCTGGTGGTCTACCTGCCGCTGGCCGAGATGATCACCCCACCCGGCAAGGCCCGTCCGCAGGGATTCCAGACGCTGCACAAGTGGTCAATGCGTGTGAATTCGATCGATCTGCTGCTCGTCATGATCGGTTCGCTGACGGCCTGCTGGCCGCGAAGGGGCGTACAAGACGCCAGATAATCCGGGGGGCATGATCCGGGGAATACCCTCTGGCCGCTTTTCTTTCAGCGACAGCTGTATTCGGTCTAGCAATCTGGATTCTGTCCGAACAGGCTCCTGCCTGCTAAGATAAAGAGGCTCTGTCCATGCGCTGCAATTGGCGGCGGACGGCAGACCTGAATGCTGAAAGTGACACCCATGCTGGAACTTCCGATTCTTTCTCTCGAAGACACGCTGACCGGAGCCCCGAGTTCCAGCGCTGGCGGGGGATGCTCTTCCGACATCGCCCTGGCTCTCGACGGCTCGGTGCCAACGCGTCGCCGACTGCCACCGTGGCTCAAACGACCGATGCCCACATCGGAGATGTCGTTCACCAGCCAGATCATCGAGGACCTCCGCCTCGAAACCGTGTGTGAAAGTGCCAAGTGCCCGAACCGCACGGAGTGCTGGTCGCAGCGCACTGCCACGTTCATGATTCTCGGGAATGTCTGTACCCGCCCGTGCGGCTTCTGCTCAGTCCCGAGAGGTAAGACCGAAGAGATCGAACTCGACGAACCGGAGCGAGTAGCTGAGGCCGCGAAGCGGTTGGGACTGGAACACGTCGTGATTACGTGCGTGACCCGAGACGACCTGCCCGACGGCGGAGCGGAACATTTCTACCGCTGCGTGCTCGCCGTGCGCGCGGCCACCGGCGCAGCTGTAGAAGTCCTGACGAGTGATTTCCTCGGCAATCGGGCCGCGATCTCCCGAGTCGTTGAGGCTCGGCCTGATGTCTTTAATCACAACACCGAAACGGTTCCGCGTTTGTATGAGCGAGTGCGACGGAACGCCAAATACCAGCGCACCCTCGACCTGCTCAAGCAGGTGAAGGACGAGGCCCCCGACATGCCGACCAAGAGCGGTCTGATGCTGGGACTGGGTGAGACGATGGACGAGGTCCTCGATGTGGCGTCTGACCTCCGGGCCATCGGGGTCGAAATGCTGACCGTGGGACAGTACCTGCAGCCGACACCGCAGAATCTGCCCGTTGAGCGATTCATCCCGCCCGAGGAGTTTGACTGGCTGGGCGAGCAGTGCCGTCGCATGGGGTTCAAGCTGGTCTCCAGCGGTCCCTTCGTGCGTTCGAGCTACCACGCCGGGGAAATGGCAGACGTTCTGGGAAGGAAGTAAGAGTCCGTCCCGACGCCTGTTCCTGATGAGATCAAGCTGTGGTGACTCTGCGTCCATTTCGCGAAGGAGATACCGCCGGATTGCTGGCGCTCTTTCGAGGGACGGTTCGGCAAGTCAATTCAGCGGACTATTCCCCTGAGCAGATTCGAGCCTGGGCATCTGATCGGATCGTGCTGTCCGACTGGGCCAGGCGGTTCGAGGGGCGGCTGGCCTATGTGGCTGAGTCGGGCGATCTCCCCGTCGGCTTTACGGACATGGAACGCGACGGGCACATTGACCGGTTCTTTGTCTCTTCGCAGCATCAGCGATGCGGAATCGGACGGATGCTGCTGGCCAGACTGCTTGAAGACGCAAGCCAGCTCGGATTGTCATGCATGTCCGCCAATGTCAGCATCACGGCGAGGCCGTTCTTCGAGGCCCATCAATTCCGGGTCCTGGCTGAGCAAACGGTGCAAAGTCGGGGCGTCGACTTCACGAACTACCGGATGGAACGCACAATCGGTGAGTGACTGGCTGTTGCCTCGCATTCGACAGGCTTTAGGGGATCGAGCATGAATCTGGACCTGGCTGGCAAGCATATTCTCGTCACGGGCGGAGCCAGCGGAATCGGTTGGGCGACGGTTCAGGAGTTTCTCACCGAAGGGGCAAAGGTCACGATCCTCGACCGGGCACCGCCGAAAGAAGCTATCGCCCGTCGTCACGCCGAAAGCAACGACCAGCTCCATTTTCTCCAGTCCGACATCACCGACTTTGAAGCTGTGAAGCAGGCTGAACAGCTGGCAGTCGACCACTTTGGTCCCCTCGACGGCGTGATCCATTGCGCCGCCATCGGATCGGGAAAGTTCGGATTTCCGTTTACCAACATGGAACCTGCCGACTGGGGGCGTGTGCTGGAAGTCGACATTCTGGGCATGGTGCATGTGGCCCATGCATTTGCTCCGAGGATGCAGCAGCGGCAATCGGGGGCGTTTGTGTTTCTGGCCAGTGTGGCTGGACAGATCGGGTCTCAAACAGACCCGCCATACAGTGCCGCGAAGGCTGCGAATATCAATTTTGCCCAGTGCATGGCCAAGGATCTCGCGAAGTCCAACGTCCGCGTCAACAGCGTCTGTCCTGGCATGGTCCAGACCCCGCTCAATCGGTCGGTGTGGCAGGCCTGGCACGACCAGCAACCCGCCGAGTCTCGCCTCAGCTATGACGAATGGGCGACCTCGAAAATCCGCTCTATCGTGCCACTGGGCCGCTGGCAGACCCCGGAAGACATCGCCGCCATGATTGTCTTCCTGACCTCAGAGAAGGCCCGCAACATCACCGGCCAGACGATCAACGTCGACGGCGGTTTCGTGATGCACTGGTGAGCGGATTGAAGACCTCTTCGCTCCCGTTTCTCACTGACCGGAGTGACGCCACAGCTCAAAACGTCACCGGGACAATCAGAAAAATTGGTAAAACCCCTCCGTCACAGGTCTTTCTGTAGGAAGATTGTCCGGCATCTGACAGGAGTGGCCGCCCCCACGCCATTCTCATACGTTTTCTGAGGGAGAGATGGTACGATCCACTGCATAGCGGCAGCTTTGCGCTAATCCGGATCGAGATCCATTCCCCAGGAGCCAGACCCTCATGGCTGGTCAGGTTTCGCTGAAAGTCGGCCACGTGAGCATCACGGGCAACTTTCGCGACAACAACGAAGACAACTGTCACGTCGACCCCAAGGCCAGATTTTTTCTGGTGGCTGATGGGATGGGGGGACAGAGCGCTGGCGAGAAGGCCAGCGAGATGGCGATCGACCTGATCTCGGAACGCCTCGAGCAGTGGGTCGACTTCCTGAAGTCGGATGCGAAGACAACCGTGAGCGCCATCGAGCGAGCTGTCTCCCATGCGAACAGTGAGATCATGGCCCTGGGGGGCCTCGACTCGCGCTATCACAACATGGGAACGACTGTCACGTTCATCGTAAACGTGGCAGGACAGTTTTTCGTCGGTGGGGTCGGGGACAGCCGGACATACCGGCTCCGCGATGGAAAGCTCGAACAGCTGACCAAGGACCATTCGCTGACCCAGGCGCTGGTTGATGCAGGGACGATTTCAGCCCAAGACGCGCTGACGCATCGTTATAAAAACGTGCTCTATAAATACCTCGGCACGAAAGAAGGCAGTGGTGGATCGGACCCGAAGCCCGTCAATCCGCAGTCCGGGGATCGGTACATGCTGTGCTCCGATGGTGTGACCGATGGTGCATCGAATACCGTCATTCGCGACCTGCTGGCGAATACGAATGATCCGCAGACTGCCGCCCAGAAGATTGTCGAAGCAGCCCAGCAAGGTGGATCGCGCGATAACATTACCTGTGTCGTCGTGCATGTGGTTTAAGTGATGATAACGAGGCCTTCAGGAGCTGGCTCCTTCACTCGCAGCACATCGTTCACGGTCTGCCTCGTTGCTGTCCGATCAGCGGCGGATTATAAGTGTGAGCCACTCTTCAGTTGGCAGTGCTCACCAAGTGAATCCTCATGGCAGATCATCTCTCATTCGATCCGTACGCACTTCCGGAAAGCGAAATCCAGGATCCGCCGGTCTCGCTGTGGGATGCTCTGAAGAAGATTGGGCCGGGGATCATCCTGGCCGGCACAATTGTTGGATCGGGCGAACTGTTGCTGACGACATCGCTCGGCGCCCAGCACGGTTATCTATTCCTGTGGCTGATTCTATTCAGCTGTGTCATCAAAGTCTTCGTTCAAACGGAGCTGGGCCGATACGCCATCTCGTCGGGTAAGCCGACATTGGGAGCCCTGAATGAACTGCCGGGTCTCAGAGCCGGAGCCCACTGGCTGACGTGGTGGTGGCTCATCATGATGCTCTGCACGATTTTCCAGCTGGGGGCCATGACGGGAGCGATTGGCCAGGCGCTGAATCTCAGCATGCCAGCAGCTTCGCTCAGCCTCATTGAACTGTTCAAGGACCGGGTGCCACAACTGGCGGCAGCGATTGAGGCCCACCCTGAGTATCCGTGGGCCTTGCTGACTTGTCTGACGACGATTGCTTTGCTGTGGCGAGGCGACTACCGCCGGATCGAAGTGGTAACGACAGCCCTTGTTGTGGGTGTCACCTTGCTGACTGTCACCGCAGCTGCGGCACTGCCACTGACCAAGTATCCGATCCACTGGCCCCAGGTGGGCGAAGGCTTGATGTTCGGTGTCCCCGCGGAAGGGGTCGCCGTAGCGTTCGGGGTGTTCGGAATCACCGGAGTCGGTGCGACTGAGTTGTTCTACTACCCCTACTGGTGCCTGGAGAAGGGGTACGCCCGCTACGTCGGACAGTGCGACAACAGCGATGCCTGGAAGAATCGAGCGAAGGGGTGGATTCGTGTGATGCATCTGGACGCCTGGGTCAGCATGGTCGTCTTTACGATCTCGACATTGGCGTTCTATGTGATGGGTGCGGCCGTCCTGCATCCGCAAGGTTTGGTCCCGGAAAAGAAGAACATGATCGAGACACTCTCGCGCATGTTCATCGACACGTTCGGCGGCTGGACCCAGCTGGTGTTCCTGATCGGCGCTGCCGCTGTGCTGTTCAAAACGCTGTATCTGTCGAGTGCGGGGAACGGACGATTGGGAGCCGATTTTCTGAGCCTGGGTAAGTTCGTGGCTTATCGCGATTCGACTCAGCGGGCCCGGATGATTCACTGGTTATCGATCGCCATCCCGGTGCTGGCGTTCCTGCTGTTCATGGCATTCAAAGAGCCGAAATGGATGGTCGTTGTCGGCGGATTTGGCCAGGCACTCACATTGCCGATGATCACCGCAGCCACGATTTTCTTCCGCTATCGCAAGCTCGATCGCCGTCTGACACCAGCTTTGGTTCTCGACATCTGCCTGTGGATCGCTCTCGTTTCGATTACGGTCGTCGCGGCATACGCACTCTATGACAAGTTCTCCGAACTGACCGCCCCACCTGCTCCAGCTGCAACCATCCTACCGGCGAAGTAACGTTCTCGCTCTATGACTATGAGTGCTTGATGGCGTGTAATCAGCTCAGCTTTCGCGAAGAGGCGACATCTCAAGTCACCTCCTCGCGATCCGAGACGATCTCATTTCGCGAACTGATACGAAAACAAGTCGGCATCGCGCAGTACAAATCGAAGACGCACAGGCTGCCCCATCAAGCTGCTGACATTGGCATTCCCTTTCCACGTGACGACTTGTTCGGTCGCGTCTCCAAACAATTCGTCCGCTTCGGCGAGTATGAAGCCCGGGATGGGTTGGCCTTCTCCGTTCAGAATCTCAACGTACAAGTTGCCCGCCGCCGAGGTCGCGTAGTTCAGCAAGAGCTGGTTCCCCGAGAACTGGAGTGGTTTGGTAATCAACTCGCCTCCCGCCAATGGGGCGGACAGCGACACAAAACCATCCAGTCGAATCGTGTAACGTCTGAGCCGGTGCATCTCGTC
>QWOR01000359.1 GCA_003669575.1 Planctomycetota bacterium
GAGAGGAAATTGGGAACACTAATAGCCACTAATCTTCACTGATACAGAGAGAATTGTGCAGAGGGATTACAGGAGAACTTGAAGCTCCATGTGAGTCCGGATCAGTGTTAATGAGTGGTGATTAGTGTTCCCAATTTCCCAGCCTTTCAGCTCCCCCTCGGCTTACTCCTGCAGTGGAGCAATCACACGCGAGGCGTGTTGCGTGTTGACCTGTAGCCCAATGGTCGAGACCTCGGTCTTCGCCGGGAACTCCAGTGTCAGCGGTTCACCTGTATTCGGATTCGGCTCGTAAAACGGAGCTCCGGTACTCGTGACAGTGACGCGAATGCGGTGGCCCTTCGCGAAGATCTGGCTGATCCAACCCACATCGAAGGCGACCTTCTCGACTTTTCCCGGCTCGAAGAAGATCTCGCGTTCATACCCTTCGCGGTAGCGGCCACGGCGAACATAATCGACCAGCAGGATCGAACGCCCATCCGGGTACACATCACTCACCCGCACGATGAAGTCGCTGTCCTTCGCGGTCGAAGTGACAAAGAGTTCGGCCTTGACGATCCCCGTCCATTCGACGGGCGACTCCAGCGGCGCGGTTGTAAAGGTCCGCACCTCAGCTTGTTCCTCCACATGCCGTGCGTCAGCTGCTCCCGGAAAACCTCGAGGGTTCGGGATGTTGACCGGATGCAGCGGATCCGCCAGATAGCTGACCACCGCGTCGGGCTCTGTCGGCCCGTTCGCGGTCAGGCCTTTATCGAGGTGCAGGTAATACGATGTCGGCGTGCTGTCGATCGGCCAGTCACTCGCCTCGCGCCAGACGTTTCCCGGAGCCTCCGGTTCACCGACCGCCCCCATCACGTAGTACTGTACTGCGGGGTCGCGATCGACCTGGTTGTCCTGCCCCTTGAGCCAGAAATTGAACCAGCGGACGATGTGTGACTCCGCGTCAAACTTCGCATTCACGGGGAACGTCAGCTCATTGGTGACATTCGTGTTCTTCCCTTGATACCCCCCGTGCAGCCACGGTCCGATGAGCAGTTGTTGTTGCCCGCGTGACTGCAGTCCCGCCCGGTGCTGTCGCCCGCGATAACTCTCAATCGAACCCACGTTCATGAAGTCGAACCAGCTCCCAATCGTAAAGCAGGGAACATTCATCTTGTCGAAGTGCCGCGAGCAATCCTCGTCCTTCCAATAGTCATCAAATGTCGGGTGTTTGAACCATTCATCTAAGAGCGCATCGTTGTGAGCTGGTTCCCGGCAAACAGCTCCCATCCCTTTGAACCGGACCGGGCGAGTCGTGCCCCCGATGCGATATCCCTCATGATACAGGCTCAGCCCCGTATCAATCATGTACTGTGCCGTCAGATGCGGTGGCTGAGTCACTGCCAGAAAGTTCTGAGCGAACCCCGCCTGCGAGCTGCCAAGAGTCCCAATCTTGCCGGTCGACCATGGCTGGGCAGCCAGCCACTCGACGGTGTCATAGCCATCCTGGAGTGCCCCCCAGCCGAGGGCTCGGTATCCGACCCAGGTGCCTTCCGAGAGAGCAGATCCACGGAAGTTCTGCCCGCAGACCACGAACCCCGCCTTGGCCAGCCGGGCGTAGGTCTGCCGTGTCGCCGCCCCTTTCAGGTCCGCATATCGCTGCTCATAGATCACCGGGTACTGTCCTTCCTCGGGAGGAAAGTACAAATACGCTGACAGCTTCGTCCCATCCCGCATCGGGATCATCACATGCTCTTCACGCACGCCGTACAGATCAATGTCCGCTGCGGACAGGCTCGATGCCATCGCTGCGATGATCAACAAACACCACACACCAATTCGGCGATAGATCGACCGCATGCGAACTCTCCAGGTCAAAGTCCCCGTCAACAAATCGAACGGAAGTCAATCTGTTGATAAGAAGGCCTCCCCGGGAAGTCAATCGTCGATACTTGCTCAACGGATATTACGAGTGTTTCACCACAAAGGCCCAAAGTTTGTCTCTTTGTGGTTCCCTCCACTGTTCACATACTCCAAAAACAAAAAAAGCTGCGGACCGGAGAACCGATCTGCAGCTTCGAAAATCCAACCCTCGACCTGTATGGCTCAGCAGGATGCTTTGCGAAAAAGGCGAGAGACAGGTCGTGTCTAGCACGTACCTTGGCGTCTCCGGCCAACGCGGTTTGTTGGTCCTCCGGCACTAGGTGGCGAGCGGTTGGGTCATTCGCGTTTGATCAGCGAAAGCTCACGCAGAACACGTCCCGCGTTCACCATCGCCTGTCGTGCTACATTGTAGACTCTGTCCAGAGACCACATAGCAACAACATACTTCTTCGGCGAAATTTTACGAGAACTTTCGCACTCGCTCCATTTCGCGGGTGGAAACTTACCGATCGCGATTGATCTCTGCCACCCCAGCTTTGCAAAACGATCGAAATGGAACGAACGCCACTGAAGTCGGCTCACAGATGGCATTTCCTCGCCGTCACTCTTTCGAGATTCCAGAGACTCTCAGTAGCTGTCAGCCCCCTGCTTCCGCTAACCTTCACAGCTTGCGGTCTTTTCAGGTTCCATTCTTTGCCTGACGCGCAGGAATGGCTGGCCGGAAATGTCTGTCCGAGGTGGGGTTCCCAACTCTGTGACGGACGAGACGAGGAGTTCTCGTCTCTCCGAAGGCCAGTGGCCCGAGCGATCGCCAGGGAGGCGTCAGTGTCGCTTGCGAAGTTGTTCGAGTCGAAATTCCGCGGAGACATCCGCTTTCGTGGGGCTGCGTACGTACAAGCGGAGCGAGTTGCAATTACTCGCGTCCTCGCGGACGAACTCTATGCCATCGTGCGTGATGGCGTGGAGTTCCACACCCAGCTGAGCCGCCAGAACGGCGAGCTGCGTATGTTCTGCAGCTGTGTCGGCGATGGCAACACCCGCGACCCGGCCTGTAAGCATTTGTGGGCCACGCTCCTGGCCGTTGACCAGGGTCAGCTGTTGAGCTCGCCCGCGCGACCGGGGAACGTTCCACCGTTCGTTCAGGAAATCGTGCCTTCGCTGCTCGATACTCCGTTCGTCGATGAAGACGACCTGAGCAGTGACATCTATGTGCCATCGACTTCCTCACGCAGTACGGCCACCGTCGCTCCCGCCACCGCAAAGGCTCCCGCTCAGCGTGCGGTCAATCTCCGAGACTGGGAACTCAAGCTACGCGAGCTGCGTACGACGATGGCTCCTACCGCGTCGTCGGGCGAGTCAGCTGGCTCGCGCGAACGCGAAATCTTTTACGAGGTCGATGTCGAAGAGAGCCTCAAGTCCGAGATGCTCGTCATCCAGACCTCACAACGCCAGATCCGGGCCAGCGGCCAGTGGGGCAAGCTCAAGCCCTTGAAGGTCCGCCCCGGCAAGCTGGAGGAAATCGAACACCAGGACGACCGCCAGATTCTGGCCTACCTCATCGGTGGCACGCCCGACCGATCGGGCTGGTTCGCCCAGCAGGCCGAGTTCCAGTCAGCTTTGTTCCGTTATCGCCTGCCGTTCGAACTCTGCACGCTATTGCTGCCGCTGATGTGTCGCACCGAGCGTTTGCGATTTCTCGGCGACGAAGGCAAGTCGACTCCCTCACTTGCGTGGGACGAAGGTTCACCCTGGACTCTGTGCATGGCACTCCGCCCCGAAGAGGGGAACGAGAAGTGGAAGCTCGCCGGTGAGCTGCGCCGCGGCGAAGAGGTCATGACTCTGCAGGATATCCGCGTGATCGTCCCCGGTGGACTGGTCATCTGGGGGAACAAGATCAGCCAGGTCGACGACTTTGGCGCGTTTGACTGGGTCCGCATGCTGCGGTCTGAGCAGAACATTTCTGTCGCAACAGCAGAGCAGAAGGAGCTGGTTGACCAGCTCCTCGACATGCCAACGCTGCCCCAGCTGGATCTGCCTGCAGAGCTGCGGCTGAACGAGATCCGAGCCACTCCCCGCCCACACCTCACTCTCAAATCGCCACGGACCAAAGGCTGGCGTCATGAGCGTCTGACCGGAGTGGTCGAGTTTGAGTACGAAGGAGCGGTCGTCCCTGGAGCGAGTTCGCAATGGGCGATCGTCCAGCGCGATCAGGGTCGCTGTCTGCTGCGGGATCGCGAGATCGAATCGGGCTCCTGGTCCCAGTTAAAAGAAGCGGGATTCCGCCGCCTGCTGGACCATCGCCAGACGCTGCACGATGTCGAAATTCCCGTCGGAGATCTGGCGAGCGCCGTTCGCAAGTTGATTCCAGGTGGCTGGAATGTGCGAGCTGACGGCAAGCAGATTCGTCAGGGATCGGCCCTGCAGTTCCGCGTCCGTACCGGGATCGACTGGTTCGAACTGGGTGGTGACGCCGATTTTGATGGTGTCAAAGCTTCGTTCCCTGAACTGCTCGCCGCACTCAAGCGGGGAGACAATACGATTCGCCTGGACGATGGCTCGCTCGGGATTCTGCCCGAAGACTGGCTGCAGCAGTACGGGATGCTCGCCGGGCTGGGGCAGGTCGAGGAGGACCATCTGAGATTCAGCGCGACCCAGGTCGGACTGCTGGATGCTCTTCTGGAGGATGAACCTTCCGTCGATGTCGATGCACAATTCCTGGCGATCCGGGATCGCTTGCGCAACTTTGCGGGCGTCGAATCAGGAGTCGAACCCACGGGCTTCATCGGCACGCTGCGCCCCTACCAGCGTGAAGGCCTCGGCTGGATGAAGTTCCTTCAAGACTTCCACTTTGGGGGATGTCTTGCGGACGACATGGGCCTCGGTAAAACCGTCCAGCTGCTCGCTCTGTTGCTGGAGCGAACTCGAACCGAGAAAGAAAAACGCCCGTCAATCATCATCGTGCCGAAGTCGCTGATGTTTAACTGGGTTCAGGAAATCCAGCGTTTCACCCCGGAACTCAAGTACCTTGAGTACTCCGGGCTGCAGCGGGCCGAACTGCGGGATCAGATCACAAAAGTCGATCTCGTGCTGACAACCTACGGCACGTTGCGTCGCGATGTCGTCGAACTACGCGACGTCCAGTTCGACTACGCCGTGCTCGACGAAGCCCAGACGATCAAGAACTCCACCTCGCAGGTGGCGAAGGCTTGCCGCCTGATCAAGGCGGAACACCGTCTGGCACTCAGCGGTACGCCCATCGAGAATCATCTCGGGGACCTCTGGTCGATCTTTGAGTTCCTCAACCCCGGGATGCTCGGTCGCAGCTCTGCGTTCCGTGTCAACGCTCTCGACGGCAAGGACTCGCAGTCACGGCAGATGCTGGCCAAGGGCATTCGTCCGTTTGTCCTGCGTCGTACCAAACGCGAGGTCGCGGCAGATCTTCCTGACAAGTTTGAGGAAACGATTTTCTGCCAGATGGGCAAACGGCAACGGGCGCTCTACAGCGAACTTCGCGAGCACTATCGCGACTCCCTGCTGGGAATGGTCAAGCAACAGGGCATGAACAAGTCGCGGATGCATGTGCTCGAGGCCCTGCTCCGTCTGCGTCAGGCCGCTTGCCATCCCGCCCTGCTCGATCGCGAGACGAAGGAGGAAGCCTTCGCCAAGCTCGACGTGCTGCTTCCACAGATCGAAGAACTGATCGAGGAAGGGCACAAGTCGCTCATCTTCTCGCAGTTCACGAGCATGTTGTCGATCGTGAAGGAACATCTCGACAAGCGCGGCATCCCGTACGTCTACCTCGACGGCAAGACTCGCAACCGCAAACAGGTCGTCGACCAGTTCCAGAACGATCCGAACACGAAGGTCTTCCTCATCAGCCTCAAGGCCGGGGGCCTCGGTCTCAATCTGACTGCGGCCGAATACGTCTTCCTGCTCGATCCGTGGTGGAATCCCGCTGTCGAAGCCCAGGCCATCGACCGAGCCCACCGTGTCGGCCAGACCCGTCAGGTCTTCGCCTATCGTCTGATCTGCAAGGACACCGTCGAAGAGAAGATTCTCGATTTGCAGAAGCAGAAGCGGGAACTCGCTGACGCCATCCTGGCTGCGGAAGAGGGATCGGTCCTGGAAAGTCTGACGGCAGAAGACCTCGAAAAGCTGCTGTCGTAACTGAGGTGGAGCGCCAGTCGAACTGTCACGCATGGGGGCGACGAGGCCTGTGTTGTCTCGTCCTCCCTTGTCATTAGACTGCGCCGACCGGCTATGCACGACTTCCATTTCACAGGAGTTATCTCCTGCACATAATCTGTGACAACCCTCGTAATCTGTGGCCCACCGTTCTGGTTTCCGTCCCCCACAACAGACATGGACTACTACAACAGAAGATATGATTGTCCATAATTTGCACTGATTTACGCAGATTAGAGCAGTACTGGAAATGCATTTACCTCTGAGACGCAGAGCGTCTCATTGCCCCTCCGGTCGAATGGCCTCCCCCTCCAGCGCGCAACAAAATGTCCTTGGGAAGTGAGAGACCTCTCCTTCATCCACTGGACATTTCATGCCTCTCTATCTGCCTGGTTCAGTCGTACTCGGACCAAGAGGTTCCGGAGCTTCAGCCCCCTCGTCTCTCACGGCGTTCCTCGCATCGATCGGGAAAGCCTCGTGGTACGGAGGTTTTCAGGCGGGGGTCAACATGTTCTCCGCAACAGCCGGGGGTGGCTCTAGCGTCACAACCAATGGGGCGAATGTCGGAAGCTGGCTTCCCAATAACACGGCCGGAGGATGGACTGCTGTCTTCAACCAGGGCAGTAGTCCCAAGAAGCCCATGTACGGAACTAGCCGAAACGGCAAGCCCGGGATTTTTGGCGATGCGGATGGTCTGCACTTCTCATTCAACTCCACAACCGCGTTGAATCTTCCCCATACCGTGCTGATCTCCGCATGGACATCTCAGGACTCGGGATGTCTGTATTCGCACAACACGCGAACAATCGCGTACCTCAACGGGGCCAGTACCGATGGAGATCCCAACATCTACTCGGGCGGAGTTCGTAACAACCAGGTCGCCAAGGCCCTGATCTCGACCCCCGCGACATCAACCACGGCCAGCATCAAAGTCGGTATCAGCTCCACCGGTTCGGCATTCTACAACACAGCCCCCAACCTGTTCCGACAATCGGATGCAACCGCTTACACCAACTCAACGATTTATGAACTCTGGTTCGTCCCGTGGCTGACGCCCTCAGAGGCGAACGTGGCTCTTACCTACCTCGCTTGAAATCGCTGACTCATCCAGCAAGACCACGTCACCCGCACGAGAATCTTGCTCAGTGACGACACCGCACAACAGGAGACCCTCCATGCTGCTGCCCTCTTCCCGGTTCGACCTCCCGTTCACCTGCATCGATTCGACCGGCCTGCCGACTGCTCCCACTGGCACGCCGACAGGCACTCTCGTGAAGAACGGAGTCGACCAGGGCACCACAGTCACGGTCTCAATGACTGGCGCCCAAGGGATCGCCTCCTGCAGCATCCCCAGTAACGCAGCGGCTGGCGACCGGTTCTATCTCCGGATCTCGGCTGTGATTTCGGCGATCACCTATGTCGTCGCCGGTCCGTCAGAAGCGATCGAAAGCCCCCACACCCTGACGACCGACTACGACCCGGCCAAGTCCCCGGCCCCCACCGCGGCCACAATTGCCACTGCGGTCAGAACGGAACTTGTGACGGAATTAGCGCATATTGATGCCACGATCAGTTCGCGACTGGCTGCGGCAAGTTACTCCGCCCCGACCGTTCCGCCCTCACCTGCGACCATCGCCTCGCAGGTTCGAACGGAACTGAGTGCTGAACTCGAGAGAGTCGACATTTCTGTCAGCTCACGCCTCGCCGCCAACAGCTACTCGGCTCCCGGAACCATCCCGACTGCCAGTGCAATTGCCGCACAGGTTCGTACCGAACTCAGCACAGAACTCGCCAGAGTGGATGCGGCGATCAGCTCCCGGCTGGCTGCCAGCAGTTACACCTCACCTCCCTCGATCAACGGGCTGGCCACCAGCGACTCGATCAACAGCTTGGCGTCTTATGTCGAGACCCTGCCCGATGCCGCTCAGATCGCCGCAGTGATCTTGGTCGATCCGACCAAGAAGCTGCTGACGAACGACGAAGGATACGTGACATCGACCAATGACGGCGGAACAGGTGGCGGAGGTAACCAGTCAACGTTCATCATGCCCTTGCGGTTGACATCCATGGAACGAGTCCAGGCAAACCGCATCGATCTCTTTGTTCGAGAGCGAGTTCCCCTCACGATCTCGATCTACGATGCACAAAGACAAGCGGTCGATTGTATAGGACTGGTGTGTACCCTCTTCATCGAGGGCGGCGTCGAGATCCCCGAACTGACGCCATCTTCCGAGGCAAACGTCGGAATCGCCAATCGTTATTCGTTTACTCCGCCCGAATCGCTCACGTCCGCACCGGCGACTCGCTGGTTCAGCCTTCGGGTCAGCGACACCACGCAACGCGTGCTGGCCTTCGGACATCTCGTGATCGCTCAGGTTCCATAGCCATCCGACTATAACCTCACTCTCCGCTGACCGGAAAGACGCGAGTCACGTGGGAGAAGTCGCTCCATGATCTGGATCATGTTGGTTCGACAATCGCCTCCCATGCGCGCCTTTTCTTCTCCAGTGACAGCGACGCATTCGCCGGGCTGGTCGACGGCAATCGTGTCAGCTCCAGAGTGAGCCCCGACAGCTTTGGAAGAACCCATTTGCGAAAGCTGTTCTCCGCCTTCGTTCCGTTAAAGAACACACTTCGAATTTGCGGATGCTGGCGAAAGAATTGGTCGAAATCGTTCACTGAAACGGATGCGTCATCAATCTCCGAATCGAGACTCCCGTTGCGGTGACAGGACGCCAGGACATCCCAGACAGCCACTCTCGCCCTCATCAGGCAGCGAACCCGCTCGGCATACAACAAGCTCGGCTCAAATCCGAACAGCTGCCCCATAATGGGCCAGAACGCGTTGCGAGTATGAGCATAATACTCCCCTGCCTGCAGTGAGGCCTCGCCCGGCATACTTCCCAGGACCAGTGTCCTCGCGTTCTGGTCTGCCAGCGGAGCGAAGCTGTTCACGAACGGCACGTAGACATCCCGGGAAGGTCTTACCCCAACAGCTTCTGCAAAGTGGCAACCACCTCTGCGTCGGCCACTTCCTGCTGCTCCTGCTTCGCCAGATCCTTGAGCATCCAGCTGCCTTTTTCAAATTCGTTACTGCCCGCGATCAGTGCGAACCGGAACCCCTTTGCATCGGCGTACTGCATTTGCTTCTTCATCGGTTTTGGCAAGGCATAGACCTCGGCCCCAATCCCCGCAGCACGCAGTACCCGCCCCAAGCGGAGGTACTCCGCCGACCGGTCCTTGTCGAAGTGAATGATGATGACTGGAGCGGGCGTGGAAACCTTGGAGACCAGCTTGAGTTCCTCCATGGCTGCCAGCAACCGATCGAGTCCCAGGCTGGCCCCCACACCCGGCAGCGGCGTCTTTGTAAACAGCCCAGCCAGGTTGTCATAGCGTCCCCCCGAACAGACGCTGCCGATCCCCGGCAGGTCAGTCAGGAAAGTTTCGTAGATCGTCCCGGTGTAGTAATCGAGTCCGCGTGCGATCGACAGATCCAGGGCAATCCGCTCCGACCGCAGCCCCGCCATCTCGCACGCGTTCAATAGCTGCCGCAACCGCGCTGCCCCTTCGAGGCCGCGCTCGTTCGTCCCGACGAGCTGTTCCGCAGCGTCGAGAATCTCGTGGTTGCTTCCCTTCAGCGAGGCGAAGTCGAGAACTCCGGCCGCCTGCTCGGCGGTCACGCCCACCTTATCCACCATCTCGGCAATGACCGCGTCTCGCCCGATCTTGAGCACCTTGTCGAGAGCCCGCAGCAAGCCCACCGACTTGTCAGCGACACCTAGATTTTCCAGCACTCCGTTCAGCAGCATGCGGTGATTGACGCGGATCGTGAATCCCTCGAACCCGATCGCCAGCATCAGGTCGTGAATCACCATCAGCGTCTCGATATCGCTGACGTTGGAATCGGTCCCAATCGTGTCGAAATCGCACTGCACGAACTCGCGATACCGCCCGCGCTGCGTGTTTTCGCCTCGCCAGACCGGAGCGATGTGATAGCGTTTGAACGGTGTCCCGATCTCGTTGAGATGTTCGGCGGCGAACCGGGCAAACGGCACTGTCAAATCGAACCGCAGGGCCACATCGCGGTCACCATGATCGATAAAGCGGAACAGCTGCTTATCAGACTCATCGCCCCCCTTCCCGACCAGGATCTCGGCGTACTCCAAAGCTGGTGTATCGATCGGGCTGAACCCGTAGCTGCGGTAGACCCGCCGCGCGGTCTCCATCAGCTGTTCCCGCACGATCATCACATCGGGCAGGTAATCGCGGAACCCCTTGAGGGTACGAGGCTGGATCAGATCTTTAGACACGGAATAAGTTGCCGTCGCAGGAGGATGAAGCGGACTCCAGGGAACCGGGAATGGTTCCAGGAACTCCGCAACGTTTGGTCATCGGTCACTCTGGGACAAACCAGACACACGCCGCCACTCAGACGTTCGGGTGAGCGGTATTATTGCCGTTTACCTAACTCCGTCACAGCGTCAGAGCGTGACTGTCGGAGAGTGTGCAGAAACCCATACATCCCGGCCGCGACCAGACTCTCGCCGGCGTCGAATCGGGGACCGCAAATATCTGGAAACTACCTCGTTCGCTCACGCAAAAGCGTGCACGCGCGAATCATGTGACGGGACGAAGTCTGTCCGACCCAGCTGTTCGAGGCGATCGGTACGTCGACCGTGACTGTCACAGGCCCCGTCGAGTTGCCGAGTGTGGCCGGATTGATCGTCACAACGGCATTCTTGGCATTGATCGATCGCAGGATGGAAAGCACAGATGTCTGGATATCTGTGGACGAGGCCCCGGGAACAATCGCCCGACGAGCGCCTTCGTAAGCGGCATTCTCCAGTGTATTACGCAGTGTATTTAGCCGCGCAGCCTCTATGCTTAGCGTCAGAATCAGCATCAGGATGGGGAATGTCAGCGCCACTTCGACCGTGGTCACACCGCGTCGTTCACCAGACTGTGACTGACGAAGGCGGAACAGACTTCGTGTTTGCATCGGGGTTACTCCGTCAACACCACGGGAAGTGATCGGGCCAGCTCCTGAAACGCGGTTCGCAGCTCCGTCTCATTGTCGGCGTGGTAATGACGCCCACCGGTCGTTTCCGCAACGGCCTTCATGTCGGCCTGTAGTGTCCCCGGCAGGAACGTAATCGTATGGACGATGATGTTGGCGTCTCGGGCATCCGCGGCTGCCAACCGGGGATTCCTCCCCTGATTCCAGTTTCCATCAGTCATCAGCACAATGACCTTTTTCGCGAGCGGACGATCCGAAGCCTTCATATCGGAGATTGCCAGATCCAATCCAGATGACAGATCGGTCCCGCCCAGCATCACCCGTGAGGAACAGCGAGTGATACCACCACGAACCCCCTGATAATCGGTGGAAAGCGTGCTTTCGCGATAGGTCCTCGGTGAGGTCTGACCAGTCAGACGATATTCAGTACTACTGACTCCGATCTCAGAGGCCCAGGTAATCAGTCCAATACGAGGACGCGGTATCACATCCCCCACAATGGTGAGATAGTCTTCAACCGCTCGGGCCAGGGATGCCCAGCGACTCCGGGTGGCATCGGGTGGGTTCTTGATCTCGACGGAGGATGAACGCCCAGACGGGTAGACCCAGTCGACTCCCGAAAGGTCAAAACACATCGAGTGCGATCGGTCGATACACAGCATCA
>QWOR01000183.1 GCA_003669575.1 Planctomycetota bacterium
GAACACAACGCGGGGTGGAGCAGCCCGGTAGCTCGCGAGGCTCATAACCTCGAGGTCGCAGGTTCGAATCCTGTCCCCGCAATTTTTGTTACGAAACGACGTAACATCCGCAAAACCCCGTCTGACAAGACGGGGTTTTTCTTTTGGTCGACCGGCCCCCCCCCCCGCACACGCCTCCGGTTCCATGCAGCTGGAGTCAGTATCCGTTGGGGAGTGACGTGTGTCTGCTCAATGGGATGGGAGCCAGTCCAAGGCGGGATCGACATTCGTCGAGGATCTCCCGCGTCCGGCTCGCCCCACAGCGACTGACTCCCAGCTCACGAGCAGCCAGCAGCGAGTCGAGATCACGGATGCCCCCCGCCGCTTTGATCGCCACATGCGGGGCAGCATGTTTCCGCATCAGACGCAGGTCATCCAGCGTCGCCCCTCCGGTCCCATACCCCGTCGAAGTCTTGACCCAGTCGGCATTCAACTCCGAACAGATCCGGCAGAGCTCGATCTTGTGCTCATTTGTCAGGTAACAGTTCTCAAAGATCACTTTGACCTGACGGTTTGCGGCATGTGCCGCGTCGATCACAGCAGCGATGTCATCTCGAACATATCCCCAGTTGTGGCTCAACACCTGGCTGATGTTGACCACCATGTCGAGTTCTTCACAGCCGTCGGCGATGGCCTGCTCCGCTTCAGCCCGTTTGATCGCGGTCGTATGACCACCATGTGGGAAGCCAATCGTCGTACTCGCTTTGACGGTCGTCCCCTGCAGCATCGCAACACATCGCGGAAGCGCGTATGGCATGATGCAGACACTGGCCACATCATAAGCTCTGGCAAGTTCTATTCCCGCGACGAGGTCAGCCTCGGTCATCGTCGGGATCAACAGCGAGTGATCGATCATCTTGGCGATGTCGGAGTAGGTGTACTGCATGTCATCGTTCTGGTCGGGGTGACTTCCTGTCAATTCCCGCACTCTACCCCATTCCGGAGAGAGAACAACGATCCCTGGATCGAGTCGTCCCCGTGACAATTCACCTCGTCAATGCTGCTGAGTGTCGAGATAGAGAATGGATTTCACCGCGGAGGAAAGAGGAGGCTCAGAATAGTTCCCCGTCCACGATCCTCGGCGGCAATATCTCCCTCGCTTCCGATCAGCATCGGCAAGCAGTCGTGGCAGACCAGCGTCTGCCTCACACGCCTTTAATCGGCTCTGCGCCCTGGGAAAAGAATACCGGGCGGTTCGTATTCGTATACAGCGGCTTTTCGAGATCGATCCCCAGCTTGCTGTAAATTGTGGCTGCATAGTTCTCGGGAGTGTACGGAGCGTCGAGGACGTATCCGCCCTCTTCGTCGGTCACACCGATCACCTGCCCGCCGGGAACTCCTGCCCCAGCCAGCACGATCGAATAGGCGTTCGTCCAGTGGTCGCGGCCTGCAAATTTGTTCAGCCGTGGCGTCCGCCCGAACTCGGTCACGAAACAGACCAGCGTCTCCGCCAGCAGCCCACGCTGATCGAGGTCGGTGATCAGTCCCGCAAACGCATGGTCGGTGCTGCCCATCATGACCCAATGACCAATGCCATACCGCCCTTCCCCACCGGCTTTGTCGCGAATGGTACCGCACGAGCCTGGCGTGTAGATCAAATCGTGATGGTCCCAGTTCAGGTTCGTTCCCCCAGGCACGTCATCGTTGAACGGCCAGCGGACATCGACCGTGACGAATCGCACCCCGGCCTCGATCAGTTTCCTCCCCACCAGATAACACGCCCCGCGATGCCCCTTGCCATACAGATCACGAGTCTCTGGCGACTCGTTCGAGACGTTGAACACCTGATCCACGCGTGGGCTGGTCAGCGTGTCATACGCCTGCTGATAGAACCGGCTCATCCCGAGAACTTCGTTCCCTCGCGAAAATCCCGCGTCGATGGAACGCAGCATCTCACGCCGGCGATCGAACCTTGTTCCGACATTCTCCGACAGCGGCTGCAGGTCGGCCACGCGCCAATCGGGGTGGGATAAGTCACTGCCTCCCGTTTTGAACACTCGCGAAGCAGCAGGGAGAAACCCCGTTCTGGAAGACGTGTGCTGCTCATCATTCCCCGGCACCATGATGTACGGCGGAAGTTCGCGACACTCGCTCCCGAGGATCCTCGTTGCAATACAACCGATGTCCGGCATCTCCATGGGATTCGTCGGCAGCGATCCCGACAGGGCATACTGCGTGCCGTCCGGGTGTCCGTTCGCCCCGGCCTTCGCGTGCCACATTGAGCGAATCACCGACAGCTTGTCCGCCAGAAGCGAAGTTCGCGGCAACAGGCTGGTGAACTGAATTCCCGGCACATTGGTGGCGATCGGCCGATGCGGGCTGCGATGGTCGACCGGAGCATTCGGCTTCGGGTCCCAGGTATCCATGTGGGACAAACCACCCTGCTCCAGAATCACGAGGACATTCTTCGCAGCCGGTTGCCCCGCCGCCGGAGAAGCAGCTGCCTGAATCGCCATCCATTGCGGCATCGACAAGCCGAGAACGCCTGCGGTTCCGACCTGCAGCGCCCGTCGTCGTGATTGAGGAAGGTTCAGCATCGACAGTGTCCTAACACAAAATCTGTTCAATCGGGCGACCAGTGCTGATCACGTAGGGACGCCCCACGGTGTCATGAAACTCGGTTTCGGGCAAGTACCCCAGACAATGAAAGATCGTTGCCGTCAGCTCTTCGGGCTTCACCACACCCTGCTTGGGAAAGGCTCCGATTTCATCAGAGGCCCCATGCACCACACCGCCGCGAACTCCGCCTCCGGCCAATGCCACCGAGAAGACCGAGCCCCAGTGATCCCGTCCCGCGTTGCCGTTGATTCGCGGCGAGCGTCCGAACTCCGACATGCAGACGACCAGGGTTTCATCCAGCAACCCGCGATCCGCCAGATCATCGAGCAACGCGGAGATGCCCATGTCAGTCGGCGGCATCAGAACGTTCTTCAGCCGGTCCGCTTCTTTGACATGCGAGTCCCAGCAAGGGGCGTCGGTCGGTTCTTCCGGCCCGCGGTACCAGTTCACCTGCACCAGCCGCACGCCCTCTTCCACCAGCCGGCGAGCCAGCAGGCAACTTTGTCCGAAAGGAGTTTCGCTGTACCGTGCCCGCGTTTGGGGGCTTTCCAGCTCCAGATCAAAGACCCCGCGGGAGACCGATGACGACAACAGCTCGTGGGCCCGCCCCTGTTGAGTAGAGAAGCTGTTGAGCTCGCCTTCGCCTCGCAGGTGCGACCAGCCCTGATCGAGCGTCCGCATCAGCTCTCGCCGAGACGCCAAGCGGTCGAGCGACATGCTCTCCGGCAGCTGGAACTCACTGATGTGATAGTCGGGTGACGACGGTTTGCATTTGAACAGCCACGGGTCACAGCTGCGGCCGAGCATACCGCCGTCCTGTCCCGGCCAGACCGAGCCATCGGTGTTGAAGATCTGATTCGGCAGCCGCACCGAGCTGGGTAAACGCCCGCGCGGTTCCATCATGCGCTGCACCAACGCTCCCCACGACGGGTAGTTGTTCGGAGCCCCGGGGTTCACGTTCTCCGCATTCATCGGAGCATGCGGACGCCCCGTCAGCATGTAGTACCCGCTCGACGAGTGGGCGTTATCGAACGTCGACATCGCCCGCAACACCGCCAGCTTGTCGGCCCGCTGTGCCAGCCGGGGCATCAGCTCGCCAAACTGGATCCCGGGAACTGATGTCGCAATGGGGGCAATTTCACCGCGAACATTGTCGGGAGCGTGCGGCTTGGGGTCCCAGGTCGAATGCTGCGGAGCCCCGCCCATCAGGAAAATGACGATGCACGATTTCGCCCGCCCGTTCGAAGTCTGGCCAATCGCCGACTCACCCGTCGCCGCCTGGGCCGACTGACTGGCCAACAGCTGTGGCAACGACAGCCCACAGATCCCCAACCCGCCCACGCGGAGGACCTCTCGACGATCAATCTGGTCGCAGAGCCGAGCTCCGCGGGCCTGAATGCTGAACATCGAACAGAACTCCGGACAAAAAGAGGGCGAGGGCGCATCGCATCACCCAGAATTTATATCTTCTTTTTCCACGTGGGGCCAGTTCTGTTCACCGGCTCACAGCCAAATAGACCCACAGGCTTGTAGGTTTCAACCTCGTTCCCAAACTCCGGTTTGGGAACGCCTATCCTCGAAGCTCTGCTTCGCCGCGAGCCAGCACGTTTGTATGTTCCAATGTGAGAAACGGAGCAACATCGGCGTCCTGGCTACCCTGAAATTAAATCCGCAGCCCTGAGAGCTGCGTACAACTCGGCACCTGCTTCGGTACAGTCCTCTGGACGGAATCGCTCCGGCTCGAACGCGGTCGAAAATACCCGCGACAGAGAGTGAATTGCGTCGGATTGAGACCTCATACGAGGAATCAGGGCAACGATCGACTCAATCTCCGAGTCAAACTCGTCTTGCGGGCAACCTCCGGCGAGGAGGGAGTATGGATCCCATCGATGGATGACTTCTCGCACCACACCAACAGCCTGATCGTAGTCACGCCGCGTTCTCATGGTTCTCACCCGAGCAAAGTGATTAACACAACAAAGTACTGCGTGTCACAAAGAGATCGCTGAGCAGTTTGCCAGACCATCTACCCTGCGTCGACGCGTACATTCGACTTTCTCCAATACCGAATCGCCCTTCACCAGCAGCGACTCGGAAAATGGGAGGGTACCTGTCACAATCTACAAACACGACTTCTGCACTCCAATTCCCCAAAGACCGGCGATGAGCGCGACTCCATCCAAACCATCTCGATCGATCACCGTCCCCGACTTCGTCAAAGCGAAGGCCGAGGGGCGAAAGCTCAGCGTGCTGACGGCTTACGATGCCCTGTGGGCGAAGCTGCTCGACGAGTCGGATGTCGATGCCCTGCTGGTCGGGGACTCGCTCGGCATGGTCGTGCAGGGGAAGGAGACCACCCTCCCCGTCACGCTCAACGAGATGATCTACCACGCGAAGATGGTGACGCGGGCCACGCAGCGGGCACTGGTCATCGTCGACATGCCGTTCATGACCTATCAAGTCTCTCCGCGTCAGGCGATCAGCAACGCGGGCCGGATCCTCAAGGAGACTGGGGCCAGCGCTGTGAAGATCGAAGGCGGAGAGGCCCAGGCCGAGACGATCGCCGCCCTGCACCGCGTTGAGATCCCCGTCATGGCCCATGTCGGCATGCGACCGCAATCGGTCCGCAAGTTCGGCCGCCACTCCGCCGTCCAGCGCGACGCCGATCAACTACTGGCCGATGCCAAGGCTGCGGAACAGGCGGGAGCTTTCTCCATCGTCCTCGAACTCATCCCGCGTCAGATCGCCGCCGACATCACCAAACAGCTGACCATCCCGACCATCGGCATTGGGGCCGGTCCCGAGTGCGATGGCCAAGTCCTCGTCACCCCCGACATGCTCGGCCTCAGCGGATTCCGCCCCAAGTTCGTCAAACAGTTCGCGCAGCTGCGAGACACGATCCAGCAGGCGGTCCGGACCTACTCCAGCGAGATCCGCAGCGGCACATTCCCGGACGATTCGCACAGCCACCACTAGGTTTCAGTCACAGTACCGAAGTCAGAGTGTGTTCATACGCCATGTCCGATCTCGTCCCCTCCTCATCGAGTACAGCGCACTCTCCAAGTGACCGGTCGACTCTTTCCGCTGCTCTCAAAGAGCGTGCCGCCGCGATCGGATTCGAACTGGTCGGCATCGCCCCCGCAGTCCGAGCAGGGACCTGGGAGAAACTCGACGAGTGGCTGGCCCGTGGCTTCGCCGGAGAGATGAAGTACATCGAAAGGCGAAAGGACGCCTATCAGCACCCTGAGCACGTCCTGCCACAGGTGCGCAGCGTCGTGATGCTGGGTCTGGTCTATGGCAGTGACGGCGCCAGTCGCCGTGATCAGAGTATGGCCAGCGGCATCCCCCGCACAGACCACTCGCAGCCCGCTCCCCGTATCGCCCGTTATGCTCAGGGCACTCTTGATTACCACGATGTGATTCGCGAGAAGCTCAAACAGCTGGCCGACTCGCTGCATGAGCTTCAACCCGGATGCCGCACACGCGGAGTCGTCGATACCGCCCCGTTGCTGGAGAGAGACTACGCCCGACTCGCCGGGCTCGGGTGGTTCGGCAAGAACACGCTGCTGATCAATCGACGCATGGGGAGTGAGTTGTTCCTGGCTGCGCTGCTCACGGACTGCGAACTGGAGCCCGATGCACCGCACGAGACGCAGCACTGTGGCTCGTGCACGCGCTGTCTCGACGCCTGCCCCACGGGGGCGTTTCCCGCACCGTATGTCCTCGACGCTACTCGCTGTATTTCTTACCTGACAATCGAGCTGCGGAATGCTCCGATCCCCGAGCCGCTCAGGCCTGGCATGGGCGACTGGATCTTCGGTTGTGATGTCTGCCAGACGGTCTGCCCCTGGAACTCCAAGGCCCCGGCTACTCAAGCGCCGGAGTTTACTCCAGAGACCACACTCACCAATCGCACGCTGACCGAATGGCTTTCACTCACCCCCGAAGAGTTTGCCAAGCAACTCGGCCCGACTCCCCTTTCCCGCCCCGGATGGCCGGGCATCATCCGCAACGCCTGTATCGCAGCTGGGAATTCGGGAGACATCTCCTACCTCGACACCTTGGAGCGGCTCACCTCAAACACCGATCCGATTGTCAGCGACGCTGCACGCTGGGCGATCGAGCAAATTACCCGAGCCGCACAGAATCAATCGCCGAGATGATCGAATACAGAGAAAGAAATGGGAAAACGAATCTGCACTGATCGGCACTTATTCAGGGTATCGACGCTTCAGTTACCAGACAGCATTCCGCGGCTGAGTCTTTGTCTCCAACTCTTCATCAGTGCGTGATGAGCGAAGATTACTTTTCCAATCCCTTCTTCCACATTACGCCACGATCGCCTCGATCACGTGACCATGCACATCAGTTAAGCGGAAGTCCCGGCCTGCAAAGCGGAACGTCAAACGCTCATGATCGATTCCCAGCAGATGCAACATCGTGGCGTGAAAATCGTGCATCGTGGCGACGTTCTCGACCGCGTTCATCCCCAGTTCGTCGGTCGCCCCGTGAACAACGCCTCCTTTGATTCCACCGCCTGCAAAGAAGACCGAGAAACCTTCAGGATGATGATCGCGACCATCCCGTCCGGCGGAATGCGGCGTCCGGCCAAACTCACCGGCCCACACCACCAGCGTCTCGTCCAAGAGTCCCCGCTGCTTGAGGTCGCGAATCAGACCGGCGATCGCCTGGTCGGTATCGAGGGCATTCTTCTCGTGCCCCTTCTTCAGGTCGCCATGCTGGTCCCACGTCCCGTTCGACGCCCCCGGCGGGCAGGTGATCTCTACAAAACGCACACCCGACTCGACCAGCCTCCGAGCCCGCAGGCACTGAATCCCATACAGCCTCTGCGAATCAACCTTCGAATCGATGCCATACATCGACTGCGTCGCTGCGGTTTCCTTTGACAGGTCGAGTACATCCGGCACCAGCGACTGCATCTGGTAGGCCATCTCGAAATTCCGAATCGCGGACTCCACCGCATCCCCGGCCCCCGACTGCGCTGCAAATACGGAGTCGCGGTCCTTCAAGAGTGAGAGCTTCAACTGTTGAACACGGCTGTTCTTGTCGGCCGGCTGAATGTTCTCAATCGGGATACCATCGGCAGCGAACAGGGTGGCCTGCTGGCTGGCGGGCAGGAATCCTGCGGAGTAGTTCTCCATCCCGCCGCAGGGCACCACGCCGAAACTCAGCACGACAAAGCCCGGCAGATTGTGGCTCAAATTCCCCAGACCGTAGTTCACCCACGATCCCATACTGGGACGCCCCGCCAGATTCGATCCGGTATGCAGATACAGCACTCCCGTCGAATGAATCGGCAGCGCAGCTGTCATCGACCGCACGACCGCGATGTCGTCCACGCACCCGGCAATATGGGGAAAGAGGCTGCTGACGGGCATCCCACACTCGCCGTGCTGCTGGAACGTCCACGGACTTTTGAGCCACTGGCGGTTCTTGTTGGCCGTCGGGTTTTTCGATTCGTTAAAGGGCTTGCCGTCGAGTTCAGCCAGTTTGGGCTTCGGGTCGAAGGAATCGACATGCGACACTCCGCCATCCATGAAACAGAAGATCACATTCTTGGCCCGGCCCGGGAAGTGAGTTCGAGGAGTACTAATCGCCCCGCTTCCCGACGACACAACATCGCCAGCGAGCAGCCCAGCCTCTGACATCATCCCGGCCAGGGCGATGGCTCCAAACCCATTCGCCGACGACAGCAGTGCCTGTCGCCGCGAGAATGACGGCCAGCGACCAGTACAGTGAGGAGGGATCATGACAAACTCCGGACGATGGACTCTGAGGTGAGCTTCGTTTCGGTTCACGGCACGAACACAAATTCCTGCAGGTTGAACACCGTGTGTGCGATGTCCTTCCAGATCGCATGACTGAGCAGGACATCACTGGACGGGACCTGGTGGAGTTCGGCCAGCTGGGCGACGGCCCGGGCAAACGATTCACGTTCCTCCGCGGTCGGAGGCCGGCAGAGGGCAGCTTCCAACATCCAGTTGATCCGCGACTCCAGCGTATCACCGGTCCTGGTCACAATCTGGCTGGCCCACACATCGGCCTGCTGAAGCACAAACGGATCGTTCAGCAGAGCGAGTGCTTGTGCCGGTGTGTTCGAGACATCGCGGCGTCCCTGGGTCACTTTCCCTCCGGGGAAGTTGAACGACTCCAGGAACTTCGGGCCTTCCATCAGGTTCGCTTTGATGTACACGCTGCGTCGACCATTCCCATCGAGCGGCCCTGGAAAGAGCCGCCGGTCGGCGTATTCCTTCTCGCGAAAGGGTTGCACGCTCAATCCATACACCTGCGGGTCGAGCCGACCGGAACACGCCAGCATCGAATCCCGGATCGCCTCCGCCTCCAGCCGACGAGCTGGATAATGCGTGAGCAACCGATTCTGCGGATCAATCTCGCGGGCTGATGGACTGTCATGACTGGCCAGCTGGAATGTCCGCGTCAACACGATGCGACGGATCAAGCGTTTGATCGACCATCCATCGTCCATGAATTCCTGAGCCAGATGATCGAGCAACTCCGGGTGAGACGGCAGTTCACCGACATGGCCGAAGTCATCCACTGTCCGCACGATGCCCGTGCCGAACAGGTGATGCCACACGCGATTCACCATGACACGAGCGGTCAGTGGATTACGGCGATTGGCAAACTGCTCCGCGACGGCCAGCCGCCCGCTTCCCGGAGGGAGAGTGGCCAGTTCGGGTGGCTGAAAGGCCTCGAACGATGTCAGATAATGTCGAGGCGTGACCGGTCCGGGGTTATGACAGTCTCCCCGCACGAAGACCGGCTGATCGATCCCGGCATCGACATCGGCCAGTCCGGGCACCACCCGCGGAGCTGCCAGTTGAGACTCAATAAGTCTGAACTGGTCAGACAGTACAGCCAGCTGTGGAGAGGCAGACCGATCATTCCCGATCAGGCCATGCTGGACCAGCGAGTTCATCCAGACCACATCATCCGCAGTCGGCTGCTGCTCGCTCCAGCGTTTCACCGCAGATTGGATCGCTTGCTGATAGCGTTCGATGATCTGATCGAATGAGACAACGGCATCGGCCGCCAGCAGCGGCCGGAGGTGACACAAATCCCGCTTTGGTGACTCGTCACAATCATGCAGGACGACTTGCGTGACACCGAAGTACGACCGCGGATTCTCGGTCGCCTTCTCCCAGGGCACACGATAGAAACCCGGATCTCCGCCGAGTGCCGCCAATTGATCGGGGAACTTCGGATTGTCCCACATCGTCATCAGCTCGGCATACGTCCGCAGCTGCTCCCGATCATCTGGAAGTGAAAATGTGATCCAGTGCAGATGAGGCTGAATCAGCGCCCGGTAGTTCTGGTAATTGAGCTGGCAATTGTTCGACACCAGCCGTACGGCGCTGCTGCGTTCGCCCAGGACGCAGAAGCTGATCTGCTTTTTCCCCTTCGGAATCACTTGTGACCGCAACGTCCCGTTCAGTCGATCCGACACAGCCCCCGAGAAACATCCGGCTGGCAACACCGACCGCACCAGACGATCTCCCTCGGGAGCGATCACCAGATCACCAGCCTTGGCCATCGGCTCGCGCAGCCCTTGTCCGCCGACATCCCACCCCTCCGGGATACCGCTCCGGAAGTCGGCATATGCTTGAAACTGGGTCTGATTGAACTCAGTGCGTGTCCTGTCTTCGGCGGTGTATTGCCGGACAGTTGCCGACCACGCATCGGTCACCGATTTCGGCTCGTTAGCTTGTGGGACCTTTCCGTCGGCACCAGCAACAGGTTCGGGCGGATGAGTCGCACTGATCGCCAGACGAAGCGGTTCGAAGGCATCCTCGTATGGCTGTTTTTCGGCCTTCAGCACAGCGACCCACTGGTCGATCTGCGCGACATCGAGTCCCTCCGAAAGAGTGGCCACGTCAGCAGCATTCGTCGACCTCGCAATCGCTGCCCGCAGGTAACGGCCAGCCTCCTGAGATTGAGCCGCCCACAACCTGGATAACTCCTCCCGCATCTTCTCACGCAATTCTCGCAGCTGCGCAATGGGTTCCGCATTGACTGATGGCGCGTCAATGGTCTGGGCGACCAGTCGTGAGCTCCGCAGAACTCCGAGCAGCGCGTAATAGTCCTTCATCGAGATCGGGTCGAACTTGTGGTCATGGCAACGCGCGCATGCCACCGTCATTCCCTGAAAGGCCTTCGTCGCGGTGTCGACCTGGTTGTCGAGGATGTCGTACCCAAGTTCCCGCAAGGAAATACAGTCATCGTGATTCACTTCGCCAAATCGATAAAAGCTCGTTCCGATGACCGACTCGTTGATGTGGTCTGCATCATTCACGCGAGGCTCTGACAACAGATCTCCCGCGATATGCTCCCGCACCAGCTGGTCATACGGCACATCGGCGTTCAACGCCCGGATCATGTAGTCACGATATCGCCAGGCGTGGTGAACCTCGTAATTCCATTCGTTGCCATGCGTCTCTGTAAACCGCACAACATCCATCCAGTGTCGCGCCCACCGCTCGCCAAAATGGGGAGAAGCCAGTAGCGAGTCGACATACTGTTCGATCACGGTCTGTCGTGCGCGGGGATCAGTAGCCGACCGCAGTGCATTGACGACAGTCGTGACCTGTACCGCTGTCGGAGGGAGCCCCGTCAACGTCAGGCTGAGCCGTCGAATCAGGATATGCGGGTCAGCTGCCTCCACCGGTTCGAGTCCCTGTTCTTCGGCTTTCACCAACAGAAAGCGGTCGATCTGAGCGGTCGACCAGTCAGCATTCTTCGGAGTCGGCACCGGAGTGTCCTTCACCGGTTGCAAACTCCACCACTGAGATCGCTCTTTCAGCTGTTCTTCCCAGTTCGCTCCGGGTGCCCGCTTCGTCGGCATGTCTCGCGTATCGGGGGCACCCCGACGAACCCACTCCTCCAGATCTGCAATCGCCTGATCAGAAAGCCTCCCCTGCGGCGGCATGTTCGACGCATCGTCTTGATAGCGGACCGCCTTGATCAGCAAGCTGGCCTCGGGTTTGCCCGCTTCGATCGCCGGTCCCGAATC
>QWOR01000129.1 GCA_003669575.1 Planctomycetota bacterium
AGGGGTTTCGCATTGCCAGAGGACAGGAATCCGAACAGTTCTCCTCCACTGGCCAGACATTCGAGACTTGAGGACATCCGCAAACTCCCGAAGAACGATCTGACTTGCTGGCGATTGTTGAGCATCTCCTCCACAATAGAGGACTGTCCGTTCACAGTACCGTGAATCGCTCGTCCCCTCTGCGTGTCCACGTCAGAGGGCCATTCGCTGGGAGACCTCCATGCAGCCACGCCAATCGCGAGACGGACTCGCTCTCTTCTTTCTCTATATGGCAATGTACCTCGGCTTCATTTATATCAACGCCTTTGATCCGGCGTTGATGAAGAAACCCGCTTTCGCTGGCGTCAACACGGCTGTCGTTTACGGGTTTGCACTGATCGTGGTGGCGATCGTCATGGCATTCCTCTATGGGTTCTTCGGGGAACAGGCGAAAGAGTCCCCGGAGCAGGACCACGACCAGCCCTCGAACCCCTAACCCGGATGTTGCTCCCCGGCGTTACACGGGAACGAACGCGGCCCTTCTCTTACTTTCTTCGATATCCAGACCAGACGCTCAATCCATGTTCTACGAACCCTCATCTCTCGCTGTTGTCATTTTCTGCCTCTTTGTGGGGATTACTCTGGGTCTCAGCTTCTGGCTCGGTCGCAAGGCCAAATCGGCCCAAAGCTACTTTGCCGCCCACGGTGAGATTCCCTGGTTTGTGAACGGCGTCGCCTTCGCGGGTGACTATCTTTCCGCAGCTTCGTTCCTTGGCATCTGCGGAATGATTGCGTTCTACGGATACGACGGCTTCCTGTACTCGATCGGCTATCTGGCGGGCTGGATTGTGGCCTTGTTTGTGATCGCCGAGCCGATGAAGCGGCTGGGCAAGTTCACTTTCGCTGATGCACTCGACGCCAAGTTCCAGTCCCCCGGTATTAAGATCGCAGCTGGGGTCAGCACCCTCGTCGTGAGTCTTTTCTATCTGATCCCCCAGATGGTCGGAGCGGGTGCCCTGATCAAGCCGCTGCTGGGATTCAGCCACGCCACCGGTGTCATCACTGTCGGGATCGTGGTCATGCTGATCGTCGTCACAGCTGGAATGGTGAGCACCACCTGGGTCCAGTTCATCAAGGGAACTCTGCTCGTTGTCTTGTGTACGGTCCTGGTCGGAATGATCCTCAACCGAGGCTTGACCACCACGCAGGCTGCGCTGGAAACGGAATCTGCACCCGGTCACGAGGTTGCCGCGAAGAACGCAGCACTACGCGATGTCGTAAATGGTACTCCACTCCCCCCCACAACTGCTTGGCCCGAGGACAAGTACATGCGCTATCCCGGCCCCGATGGCCAGGGGATCTATGTCATCCGCAAGGGCGAAAGCAGCAGTCGCTTCGCCCGCTGCCAGACCGTTAAAGTCGTCGACGGCAAAACGCTCATCAACGGCATTCCCCAGGCCCGCGGCAAGAACGATCTGATCCCCGTCGGTGAGATCACCTCACTGCCCAAGGACGCCACCACGACTGGCCCACTCGGCCCGTTCGACTACCTGCGTACCATCCAGGAGAGCAGGATCGTCGTGTGGTCCAAGGAAGTGGTGAAGGACGATGACGGCAGCAATGTCACCGTCTATTTCGCCCAGCCCCGCAACGGAGCCGACCTGATGGTTCCGGGTGGCAGCCCGACTTTTGCCGGGATCAAATCTCGTAATCTGATCGACAAGCTCGACTTTATTTCGCTGATGCTGGCTCTCTTCTGCGGGACGGCATCCCTGCCTCACATCCTCATTCGCTATTACACGGTGAAGGACCAGCGAGCCGCCCGCTTGAGTACGATCGTCGGCATCGCCAGCATCGGGGTCTTCTATATCCTGACGCTCTACATCGGTCTCGCCGCAATGACCAGCCTCGTCCTTGACCCCAGCAACACCAACATGGCTGCTCCGCTGCTGGCTCGCAGCTACGGCGAATGGATGTTCGCCGCCGTTTCCGCCGTCGCATTCACGACAGTTCTTGGCACGGTCAGCGGCCTGATTCTGGCGGCCAGCGGAGCTGTCGCTCACGACCTGATGTCGCACGGATTTGGATTGAAGTTCGACGATGCGGGCAAGGTGCGTGTCGCCAAGATCTCCGCGATCGCGGTCGGAATCATTGCAATTGGCCTGGGAATCATTTTTGAAAAGTTCAACGTCACCTTTCTCGTCGGCTGGGCGTTCAATATTGCTGCCTCGGCGAACCTGCCCTCGCTGGTCATGCTCCTGTTCTGGAAGCGAACCACAAAACAGGGCATCATCGCCGCGATCCTCGTGGGGATGTGCTCCTCGCTCGGGTGGGTACTGGTGAGTAAGGAGGCGTTCAAGGACCTGTACGGATTGCCCGCGACGCAAGCTCTGGCCCCCTTCAGTCAGCCCGGCCTGGTGACGATTCCGCTCGGTTTCCTGACACTGATCGTGGTCTCACTCCTGACCAGTGCGAAGTCGTCCTCCGACGCGAAGACGGCATAACACCCGTCCCGTGCCAAAGTGATGCCTCTTCCCCCTCCACCCCGCCGAATCCTGAGCGATTCATCATGGATGAGCCGAACGACCGGCCGAACAGCCCCTTGACACCCACCACGTCGGATTCAGATCACGTCTCAACGCCGGTCAACCCCTACTGGAAAGCCGTCATCGTGACGAGCTTTCTCTTCTGTGGAACGACGCTGGCGATCGTGATGACTCAGTTCGGTGATCCGCGTTCACCCGGTAATATCTTCCTGCGCAGGTATGGAGCGCTGCTGGCAGCGATCGAGGTCGGAGCCGTCCTCATCACCGGCGTGCTCGCCATGGCAACTGACCAGCGTCAGACCAGCGAGTCCGCCCCGCCCTCGCCTCCCCAAACACATCCCGAAACATCAAATTCTGAAGAGCCGCCGCATGTGGGTTAAGATCTGTGGTTGGAACGATCCCGCCATCCTGAAAGAGTCACTGACACATGGAGTCCCGGACGCCGTCGGGCTGAACTTCTACGCCAAGTCGCCCCGTCTGGTTCGCACACCTGACGCCATTCAATTGCGCCGTTTGCTGCCGCCCACAGTCGACCTGGTGGGGGTGTTCGTCAACCACACGCCGACTCAGATTCGCAAGGCCGTGATCGAAACCGGCCTGACTCACGTCCAACTGCACGGAAACGAACCGCCCGCATTTTTGCAGCACTTCAGCGACCTGAAGATCATCCGGGTCTACCGACTCTCCTCACCGTCCATTGATCCCATCAAGCAGGACCTGGCAGCGCTGGCCCACATGAAGGTCCGGCCCTGGGCATGTCTGGTCGATGCGTGGGACACCAATGAATTCGGAGGGACGGGGAAGCTCGCTCCGTGGGCAGCTCTTTCTGAATGGAAAGCCGAATGGCCCCGCCTGATCCTGGCTGGCGGTCTGACACCCGCCAATGTGGCTGAGGCGATCCGCACCGTCCGCCCATTCGGTGTCGATACCGCCAGCGGAGTGGAAGTGGAACGGGGACGGAAGTCCCCCGAACTGGTGAGCCAGTTTCTCACCGCTGCCCGGTCGGTGTCAGATGAGTGAGCCGGGACGACCTGGTTTGCGAACCAGCATGCTGCCTACCCTCATTTTCTGATCTGTGTCCCTCTGATTTGATCGTGCCAGAACCACGGACACAGATCGGAGTGATTGCTGCCCATCGATCACTGGCTGACTCTCCCACAATCATTACGCTTCCATCTGGGTCACCATGAATATGCCCAAACACTCGTCGACATTGACTCTTTCTGTTGCACTCGTACTGGGGTGTGGAAATTCTGAACCGCCGCAGCCGGTTGCCGCTCCGCAACCTGCATCCAGTTTGGAGAGTCCGAGACCGGCCAGTGAATCACCACTGACAGCCTCGGAGTTGCGAGAAAAACTCGGGGCCAACTCGAATGCCCGCTTCAGCAAGGTTGCTGGAAAATTCGTGGGTGCAGACCTGACCGAGTCAGGCATTCTCGACATCGCCGCTTTGAAGGGGCAGCCGCTCCGCAACCTGAACCTGATGGCGAATCCCGTGAGCGACCTGTCAGCGGTCGCGGGGATGCCACTCGAAACGCTGCAGCTGAAGAAAACCAAGGTCGCCGACTTGTCGCCACTTCAGGGACTGCCACTGCGAGAACTCGATATCAGCGAGACTCCCGTCAGCGACATCGCTCCGCTCGCTGGCATGCAGCTGACTCAGATCGACCTCTCGCAAACCCAGGTTTCCAGCCTCGCTCCGCTCGAAGGGATGCCGCTGGTCCAGCTGTGGTTCGAGAAAACACCGATCGAGAACCTGGGGCCACTGACGGGAATGCCACTCACGACACTCTGGTGCCGCGAATCGAAGGTCAGCAATCTGTCCCCCATCACGGGCATGCCGCTGCGTGAGCTCAACCTGTGTCAAACCGCAGTCACCGACCTGAGCCCACTCAAAGGAATGACACTGGAGACTCTCTGGGTGAGGGACACGCGAGTCAGCGATCTGTCACCGCTGCTCGGCATGAACCTTGTGAGCCTCGATTTGCAGGGCTGCGATGTCAGCGACCTGGATGTCGTCAGCCGATTGCCGGGACTCAAACGGCTGAATATCGCCGGGACGCCCATCACCGACCTCCGCCCGCTCGAAGGGATGCTTCTGGAGCGGTTGATCTTCACCCCCAGTCGCATCACCGAGGGGTTGGATTTCGTGCGACAGATGCCGACGCTGCGTGAGCTCGACATTGAGTTTGAGGGCCAGGCCCCCGTGCGTTCCCCTGCCACCTTCTGGGCCGCGTATGACGCTGGCGAGTTCTCGAAACCCGACCAGAAATAGTCGACGGCGACTCGAAGACTCGCATCAAAAACACCACAGAGAACCGCTGAGTATCGCGGAGGTGGAGGAGAACAACTCCTCTGATTCCTCTGCATGACTCAGCGGCCCTCTGCGGTGAGAAACTCTCGCAGGCGGACCACGTTCGTGTCCCCGACGTCAGTCGAGGATGGCCATCACCAGACCGCTGCGAATCTTGGGATCGAACCACGTCGACTTGGGCGGCATGAACTTGTTCTGCTCGCATACGGCACAGAACTGGTCCATCGTCACCGGAGCCAGTGAGATCGCCAGATCGTATTCGCCGGCATCAACACGAGCCTGCAAATAGGCCGCGTCTTTGTTCCCACCCACGTAATTAATCCGCTTGTCACGACCATCAGGCATCCCGAGGATCTTGTCGATGATCAGGCGCTGAACGATGTCAGAGTCGATCGACTCAGCGGCGTCATTCTTGTTGAACACGCCCGGCTTCGGCGTGACCACGCTCCATTCGCCGCCGAAATAAATCCCCATCCTGTTCACCGCTTCGGGGCGGTAAGGAGTCACTTTGCCCAGGTGCTTAATGTCGAATGACTCGCCCAGCTTCGCGAAAAACTGGTCGCGGGTCAGGCCATTGCTCGGCAGCAAGCGGTTGTACGGCTCCAGCCCCAGTCGGCTCGTGGGGAAGAACACCGTCAGGAACTCTTCATAACCCAGCGACGCAGCCGCCGCACTGCGGTGGTTCCCGTCAGCGACGTACGCAGCTGGCTCAGCAGCCATCAGAGCCGTGAACTTTGCGATGTCATCGGCCTTGGTCACCAGCCAGACGCGGTGAATGTTGCCAGCCTCATCAGTCGCTTCGTAGTCACAAGGGCGAGCCGCAGCGGCCGCTTCCAGAGCAGCCAGCAGTTTGCCGGAATCATCTCGCACAGCCAGATTCACCGTGCCGATATAGGCCTTGATCCGGCGGATCAGACGAGCGCGACCTTCGGCCTTTTCCTGCCGAATCCCCTCGTTGCGGATGATGACGCCATCAGGCGTGGCGGGTGTCCGAATTTCAGCAGTACGGCCATACCCGCCCAATCCCATCTGCGGGGCTTGCGGCCGCTTAGGCGAGACAATCTGATAAACCCACATCGTGCCCGGAGACTCTTTCAGCAGACCGCACCCACGCAGCCACTTCCACTGCTCCTCGGCGTGGTCGAGGGCCTTCGGGTCGTCTTCGGCGTAGATTTCTTCTTTCGTGGCCACATGACAGTGGGGCATCTTCACCCGCAGAACGTTCTCGGGACGTTCTTGCAGCATCTGCCAGATCTCGAGATCACTCTGAAATTCGTCATAGTTCGGAGCCGAAGTCCGCTGCGCAGCATCAGAATTCACGGGCACTAGAGCACGACGGACAGGACGAATGGTCACCATGTTGGAAGATGTTCCTGTGGGAAAAAAGTTTCAGTGGGGGGCATGAACGACACACGATCACGCATGGCCGGGACAGCTGCGAAATAATCGCATCTACTCGCCGCAGCGATCGAATCGCAACGGAGCATCCGACCGGGGATTGCTGACTCGCAGCGACACCTTGCCATCGAGCAGATCGGTCAGCAGATCGCCACAGACATCGGCTCGCCACCCATCCATGAGTTTAGGCAAGGCCCCCTTCTGGCCATCCAGAACATGCCAGCGAATCAACTCATCGATATCGGACATCGTACCGACAAGCGACATCGACAGATTCATGTCTGCGCATCGATTCGACAGAGCCAGGCTCAACAGTTTTGACAGAACGTCGTCAAGTGGCGGTCCCGAACGGCCGGAGCTGTTCTGTGGCCACTGGTCGGCGGGCAGCGACTGGGCTTGGCGGATGGCCTCGATGATTTCATCCGCAAAGAGCTGGTAGTCTCGCCTCTGCATCCCGCGAGTCAGATTCATCTCGTGGACCGATTTGGGCTGGCGTTTGACCAGTTCCAGCAGCATGTCGTCCCGAAAAAGCACGCGGGCCGGTCGATCGTGGAGTTCGGCAGTGCGGTCACGCCACTCGTACAGAGCCCGGGCCACGACCTGCTCTTTCGCGGAGAATCGCTGGAACCCGCTCAGCCGGCGCCAGCCTTCGCGATCCTGCTCCTGCTGGACCGTCTGAATCAGGCGGTCAAACTCGGCAAATGCCCAGTCGAGTCGGCCCAGCTTCTGAAGCGAGCGTTCCTGCCGCTTCCAGATCTCCAGCAAGAACTCGACATCCTCCACCGCGTATTCCAGTTGCTTGGCTGCCAGGGGGCGTCGTTCCCAGTCGGAACGCGTTTCATGGCTGCCAACGGTCTTCCCCATGACCTTGCTGACGATGTTTTTATAGGCCAGTGGATAACCACGGCTGAGCAGCCCCTCGGCCACCTGCACGTCGATCAGCCGGCGCGGCATGGCCTGGGCGTATCGCTGACAGAAGCGAATCTCTTCCCGCCCACCGTGGACGACGATCGTCGTCTTGTCATCCGCCATCAGCGCCCACCAGGCACTCATGTCGGGAACCGCGAGCGGATCAACCAGATACGACCCATCCGGCGTCGCCAGCTGAACCAGACACAACTTCGGTCGATAGTAGCTCTCGGACACGAATTCCGTGTCGAAAGCGACGATTCCTGCCTGAGCAATTTCCTCGCACAGATCGTCAAATTTCGACTGCGAGCCGATCAGATCAGCGGGGGCAGAGTGTGTCGAACGCGAACGGGACCGGTCCATCCCTGTGAATCCCTGTTTTGTGCCAGACCGTCGTCTCAGAAAGCTCCTATGCGACGGCAAGGTGTAGGATAACGGTCCGGCATCCGATTGACACGCGTACAAAAACACCGGAATGAAAAACTGATTAGGCCTCGATGTGAACTGCTTGCCCCCAGATGAGCCGCAGCGGGTCAACCAACTGCTGGCTTCATCTCGACGGCGGGTTCGCCCTCTCCAAGATCGCGAATGAGCGAGCCTCCATCCCGGACACGCCCCAGCATTTGATCTGCCGATGCGAGCACTCGCCGTCGCAGCACAACAGCTGCGATTCCATAACACAATACCACTCCCGCCAGCCCCCAGAACCTCACCCACATGAAATCGGATTCACCTCGGGCAAAGAAACGACTTTCCAGGTACTGCACAGCACTCCCGGGAGTCATGAGCGCCAGCCGCTCCAGCATGGGGGAGTCCCACCTCATCAGATTGAGCACATAGTTCAAGAGTGGACCTGAGAGGATCACGACAGCCAGAATTCCCAGGAGCTTCATAATGGCCTGCATTTGCGACCGGGATGTCAGTCCGATCGCCATCCCACTCCACATCACCAGAGGCAACACCGTGAAGACGCTGCCGAAGCAGAGAATCAGATAGCGCAGATCGGTCCATGCCCCGTGAAACCAGTGCTGGAACAGGAAGACCGTGGTAAATGGAACCATCAGCGTCCAGAACAGCCGCCGGACCCCGCTCAGTTTCCGAGACAAAATCTCACGCCCATCGATCGGAGAGACGAGCAACACATCCAGCGTTTGCCGCGACCTCTCCGTTGAGATCACACTGGCCGAATGAATCGCCGTCAGCACGACCGCAATGATCCACAGGCAGTACAACAGCACCGACATGCTCGACTCGGATCGCACCATGTCGACACGAATCCCCTGCGACACGACCAGGATCGGCAGCTCGATCAACACCAGAATTCTGAACAAATATCGAAACGTCCCGAGCGACCTTTTGGCTGTCTCGCGCCAGGCAATCGGATCGGCATCAGGATAGGGATCGCCGTCTTTCACCAACACGACGCCGCCAGTGACGGAGTTCATGGCATTGAAAACCGCATCGACCTTGCGAAAGGCGGTCAGTAACAAGTTTTTGGGAGGGACGAATGCTCGCTGGTAGAGGAAGCTGCACGCGAGCAGAAACGCGAGGTACGAATAAACCAGAAGTCTCACCCACTGGAAGACAACCGAATCCACTCCCCCTAGCACATGCTCTACTCGTTCCCACAGACTATTTGTTAGCAGTCGTTTCAAAGTAAAGAGCAAAGGCAGTTCAAGCAGAGGTCGGCCCAGCAGGCACAAATAGGTCGCCACGAACGCCTCGAGCGTCGTCCGGCAATAAGTCGAACACATGATCGATATCGATCCAATGAACACCGTCATCACGACGAGCGAAACCAGCGATTGATAGAATTGATCCGTCTGCACACCGCCAAAGCTATACGCCGTCGCTAGAAGAGGAAAAGACAGGACGACAAACGACAACATCGGAATGACTCGGCTGAGCAACTTCTGCAGCACAATCATCGTCCGTGGGATGGTTGTCAGTAAAAGCAGAGACAGGCTCTCCCGCTCCTTTTCCCCTGCAAAGGCTCCAGCGCATGTGGCGGACAACACAATGAGGATCGCCAAATTCTGAAGCAGGTCGATCTGAAAAAACATCTCCTGGCCCTGGCCCAGTCGGGCGACCCCGCCCGAGGAACCACGTCCGTAAACGATGAATAATCCCGCCGCAAACAGGAGGGCGGCATACAGAAATCGAATCACGTATGTCCGACGGCGAGCCGCCTGTTCGGTCAGCTCTTTGGCCAGCAGCGGCATGCCCAGATGTCGACGAATGGAAGCCAGCATGATCGTCTCAAGTGGTCGTAACTTCAGTCACATCAGGATAACAAGAATACGCCGTAGCGCCCTCTGTGCGTGGGCGCTGGCAGTTGAATTCGGAAATCTCACCGCAGTGTTCGCACTGGCGCGCAGACGACATGAGGAGTGGCCCCTCCTCACTCTCCTGAGTTGAACTCGGCTTTGTTCCCATCGAGACTGAAGTATCGTGATGACTCCAGCGCCTAGCGTACCGCCCAGCGCAGTTTGGCCGGACTGGAGCGCGGGTTCGATCTCTGCTCCTCAAATGTCGCGCGAATCACATCAGGAGATACCCGGGAGTACACCCCGGTTGCCAGCCCCTCTTTGAACGCGTGCTTTACCCGACGATCCTCGCCTGAGTGAAAGGTCAGGATCGCGATGCGCCCCCCCGGCTTCACACACTGCGGCAGCTGTCGCAGCAGCGAGTCAAGGACTTCGAACTCGTCATTGACCGCAATCCGGATTGCCTGGAAGACTCGCTGAATCGTCGCGGTCACATCATCGGCCGAATGTCTCGGCAGCGCCCGGCGAATCAGCTCTGCCAAATCCAGCGTCGTCGTCAGCGGATGGTCTGACTGAGCGTCGAGAATCACTCGGGCCAGCATCACAGCCTGCGGCTCATCGGAGTTCTCCGCCAGCGCCTTGACCAGCGTGGCCAGGTTCACTTTTGAGAGCCACTCCGCGGCAGAATGCCCCCGTTGCGGATTCATCCGCATGTCGAGCGGGCCATCCTGCTTGTAGGAAAACCCTCGGGCCGGGTCATCAATCTGCATCGACGACAGCCCCAGATCGGCCAGCAACACATCCGCCCCCTCGGGAGCATGTTCGGCCAGAGTCCGCGACAACCCGGCAAAATTCGTCCGGGCAATCACCAGCGACTCGTCGGGATACCCCAGCGCCCGCAGCCGCTGTTCCGTCTTGGGTAATTCCAGCGGGTCCGCATCGAGAGCAATCAAACGCCCCCCCGGCTGCACCGCTTTCAGCAGCTCTCGCGAATGCCCGCCATAACCAAGCGTGCAATCGACCGCAGTGTCGCCGGGCCGAGGCCGCAGCCGATCGATGATCTCGGCAACCATGATGGGGCGATGGGTCCCGGCAGGCGTTTTTCCGCTCGCCACGATCTTCGCCACATCCTCGGAGTAGCGATCGGGCTGACGTTCTTTGTACTTCTGATCGAACTGCCGGGGGTTCTTCCCCTGGTATCGAGGTCGACGGGGCGGCTTGCTGGAAGAATCGTTCACGAGGAGAGCAGTTCGTTAAATCAGGGACCGGGCTGATCCAGTATACGGTGGCCGGTCCCCCAACGTCATGGGGTGAGGCCATCACTCAAATTTCTCCCCTCACCCTTGCTCCCCCTCGCCACATCCGGAACGTTAAATACCCTCACATAACCCTGAAAATGGCTCACTTCCCCACCCCAAACCCTCTCCAACGCCACCCTCGATACCTCATCGCCTTGACACGCATCCAAATAACCAGATATGTTCATCGTATGAGCGTTTTTCCACATCATCTCCCACCGGGCTCCATTGCGTCTTCGTCGCGAAGAGTCTTTCTCCAGGCGGGCGGGCTGGGGATGCTGGGCGCTCACGGGCTGGTCGGACAAGTACAGGCCACACCCACAGCGCAGCTGAACGACTCCGGATTTGGTCGAGCGAAACGCCTGATCTTCATTTTCATGTGGGGCGGGCCTAGTCACGTTGATACGTTCGACATGAAGCCCAATGCTCCCGCCGAAATTCGCGGGACTTTTGAGCCGATCGCTACGTCGGCGCCGGGAATTCAAATCTGCGAGCATTTCCACCGGTTGGCTCCGCTGATGGATCGTGTGGCAATTGTGCGTTCCCTGAACCACAACGACCCGGCTCACCTGTCGAGTGCGCACACGCTTTTGACCGGTCACTTGCCCCCCGTCAACAAGACCGACGCCATCCCGCCCGGCCCGCGTGACACTCCGCATATCGGTTCTGTGATCTCGCGCGTAATGCCGAACCCGCCAGGATTGCCGCCGTTTGTCACTGTTCCGTGGATCGTGTCGCACCCAGCTGCGCCCGGGGGCAAGGCTCCGGGACAGAACGGCGGCTGGCTCGGGCGGACTTACGATCCGTTTCTGGCGGAAGGCAAT